>CAMOYN010000025.1 GCA_946630035.1 uncultured Lachnospiraceae bacterium | reverse complement strand
TCTCGTGGGCTCCCTCGAACAGCTCCAGGAAGCTGGCCTGGGTTCCGGTGGTTCCCTTGGATCCCAGCATGCACAGAGAATCCAGCACATAGCAGAGATCGTCATAATCCAGCTTCAGCTCCATCAGCCACAGAGTCGCTCTTTTTCCCACCGTCGTAGGCTGAGCCGGCTGGAAATGGGTGAAACCCAGGGTCGGCTGCTCCTTGTATTCCTCGGCAAACTTGCTCAGTTCCGCGATTACATTCACCAGTTTTTTCTTCACCAGCTGCAGAGCTTCTCTCATCAGGATCAGATCGGTGTTATCTCCCACGTAGCAGGACGTAGCCCCCAGATGGATAATCCCCTTGGCCTTGGGGCACTGCACGCCATAGGCGTATACGTGGGACATTACATCGTGCCGGACTTCTTTTTCCCGGGCCCGTGCCACATCATAGTTGATATCGTCCTTATGAGCGATCAGCTCCTGAATCTGTTCTTCGGTAATCGGCAGTCCCAGCTCTTTTTCCGTCTCCGCCAGAGCAATCCAAAGCCGGCGCCAGGTACGGAATTTCTTATCCGGAGAAAAAATATACTGCATTTCTTTGCTGGCATAGCGCTCTGCCAGCGGACTCTGATATCTGTCTGTTGCCATCGATAACTCCTTCTTCCGTTTATTTCAGTACATCCTGCATATCGTAAAAACCAGCCGGTTTTCCGGCAAGGTATTTCGCACCTGCCACGGCTCCCTTGGCGAAAATGGCACGGGAATAGGCCGTGTGGGAAATGGTTACCACTTCATCCGTACCTGCGAAGATCACGTCATGATCCCCGACAATGGTACCGCCCCGCACGGAAGCGAAACCGATCTCCTTCGGATCTCTCTTTTTCCGTTCCTGGGAGCGATCAAATTTGTAGCTGTAGGCATGATCCATACTGTCATTGATGGCATCTGCCAGAGCAATCGCCGTACCACTGGGCGCATCCAGCTTCCGGTTGTGGTGCTTTTCCACGATCTCAATGTCGAAGCCCTCTGCCGCCAGCATCGGAGCTACCATCTGCAGCACCTTGAAGATCATATTAATACCCAGAGACATATTTGCTGACTTCAGTACCGCGGTCTCTTTCGAGGCTTGCTTCACGGCCGCCAGCTGCTCCTCTGACAGACCGGTGCTGCAGAGTACGACGGGGATCTTCTTCTCCCGGACATAGGCCAGGAGCGCATCCACCGCTTTCGCCGAGGAAAAATCAATCACCACATCCGCCGGCACATCACAATCCGCCGGTGTTTTAAACACCGGATAATCGTTTTTCTGTTCATTAAAAATATCGATACCGGCAACAATCTCGATGTCCGGATCCGCCGCAATCAGGTTCGTCACCACCTGACCCATCACGCCATTGCATCCATGTAAAATTGCTTTTACCATTGATTTGTCTCCTTTATTAAAATACTACGGTAAAGTTCATAAATCCAAAAAAGGCTGTCGGAAAAGACAGCCTTGTTAACTCTTCTGTGTGTCAGGCCAGCAGCCCGGCATTTTTCATCGCTGCCCTCAGCCGTTCCAAGTTCTGAGGTTCCATATCGCACAGCGGTCTTCTCAGAGGGCCTACTTCCATGCCCATGAGGTTCATCGCGGTCTTGATCGGAATGGGATTTACCTCGCAGAACAGGGCCTTGATCAGAGGGATGGCATCCAGCTGGAACTTCATCGCCTTCTCACGGTCCCCATTCAGATAATCCATGACCATATTATGGGTCTCCTCCGGCTGAATGTTAGCCAGTACGGAGATCACACCGATGCCGCCGAGGGAAAGAATCGGAAGGACTTCGTCATCATTTCCGGAATAGATGTCCAGCGCGCCTCCCGCCAGATGCGCCATCATCGCGGTCTGGGAAAGATTTCCCGTGGCATCCTTGATCCCTACCACGTTGGGGTTGCGGCGTGCAATCTCCACGGCGGTCTCGGGCTGGATGTTGGTGCCCGTCCGGCTGGGAACATTGTACATAATGATCGGAATGTGCACACTCTCTGCCACCATGGTGTAGTGCTCCAGCAATCCCTTCTGGGTCGCTTTATTATAATAAGGTGTTACCACCAGAAGGGCATCTGCGCCATCCTTCTCCGCGTCCCGGGACAGCTCGATGGCCGTCTCCGTGCAGTTGGAACCTGTACCGGCAATCACCGGAACCCGCCCCGCCACGTGCTCCACGGTAAACCGGATGCATTCCTTATGCTCTTCCATCGTAAGAGTCGATCCCTCACCTGTGGTTCCACAGATAATAATCGCATCTGTCTTATGCTGAATCTGATCATCGATCAGCTCTGCTAGCTTTTTGTAATTTACAGCACCGTCTGCGCCAAAAGGTGTAACGATCGCCACACCACTTCCGGTGAAGATAGCCATATGCGAACCTCCAAATATATATTCCCCTTTAGGTCTTTGAGAATTCTATCATTGATTCCCAGTGTTGTCAACTGATATAGGCACTTCTTCCCTTTACTTTTTCCTTAATTTATATTAGTATATTAAACAGCTTACGTTTGTATTCAGGAGTAACATATGACTAAAGAATCGTACCATTTATATCGCAAAAGATCCAGGGAAGCCAGCTGGTCGGAGGACCGGCTGCCCATGATATTAAGTTTCCTTCTGCCGGTCGTCGTGATGATCGGCATTTTCGCAGGCAAGGGGATCTTCCCCTTCGGGGACAACAGCTTTCTCCGTACCGACATGTACCATCAGTACGCACCCTTTCACGCCGAGTTTGCCCGCCTGCTGAAAGAAGGCGGAAGTCTTACCTATTCCACCGAGATCGGTCTGGGAAGCAATTTCGTAGCGCTCTTCGCCTACTACCTCTCCAGTCCCTTCAACTGGCTTCTGATCCTGGTACCCTCCGGAGCCATCATTGAATTCATGACCTACGCGATCGTAGTCAAGATCGGTCTGTGCGGCTTCACCATGGCCTATTACCTGAAAAGCCGTTTCCGCAAAAACGACTACGTACTCACCATCATCGCCATCTTCTACGCCCTGAGCGGATATATGGCAGCCTACAGCTGGAACATCATGTGGCTGGACTGCCTCTGGCTGGCCCCTCTGATCCTCCTGGGTCTGGAGCACCTGGTCCGCAAAAACCAGCCCTATCTGTACTGTATCACCCTGGGACTGGCCATACTCTGCAACTACTACATCTCCATCATGCTGTGTATCTTCATGGTACTGTATTTCATCTGCGAGATGATCCTGCTTCCCCACAGGAAGCCGGCGGAGTACCTGCAGAAAGTGCTTCTCTTCGGCATCTTCTCCCTCCTGGCAGGAGGTATTGCCGCCATCCTGGTCCTGCCGGCCTATAAGTGTCTCATGACCACCGCTTCCGCCGACAGCTCCTTCCCCCACTCTCTGACCTCCTATTTCTCCTTCCTGGAGATGATCGCCCGTCACATGGTGAATGTGGATGTAGAGATCGGGCTGGAACACTGGCCGAACATTTACAGCGGAGTAGCCTGCATGCTGCTCTATCCCCTGTATATCATCAACCCGAAGATCAAATACAAAGAGAAAATCGTCAAATCGGTTCTTCTGGCCGTGATGCTTCTCAGCTTCAGCCTGAATATACCGAACTATATCTGGCACGGCATGCACTATCCCAACAGCCTTCCCTGCCGTCAGTCCTTCCTCTATACCATCGTTCTCCTGACGATGTGCTACGAAGGCCTGCGCAAGGTACGCCAGCTGTCCCCCGGCCAGCTTCTTTCCTGTTTCTGGGGAGATGTCATATTTATACTGATCTGTCAGGTCATTGTCACCGCTGAAGAGTTCGACTATTACGTGTATTACCTCTCCATCCTGTTCATTGGCCTGTATGCACTGCTGATCTATCTCGTGCAGACCGGGCGGCTTCTCACCGGCTCTGCCGTTATTCTGGCCCTTGGCATCGTCGTGGTGGAGAGCGGTGTAAATACCGCCGTCACCAGTGTCACCACCACCAGCCGGTCCGAGTACTGGAAGAACACCCGCAATTACCAGGCCCTGGTGGAGAAAGCAGGCGGGCTGGATACCAGCGGATTTTTCCGGGTGGAAAAGCCCTCCCGCCGAACGAAAAATGACGGCGCCTGGGCCAACTACTCCTCGGCATCCATTTTCTCTTCCACCACACAGTCCAGCGTCAGTGATTTCTACAAGGCCTTTGGCCTCGAGGGAAACACCAATGCCTACAGCTTCACCGGCGCCACCCCTCTGATGGGATCCCTGCTCTCCGTCCGGTTCATGATCTCCGCCACGGAACAGAAAGAAAACCCTCTGATGGAATTTGCCGGCCAGGAAGGCACTGCCTACCTCTACCGCAATAAATACACCCTTCCCCTCGGCTTTATGATTCCGGAGGAAACCTCAGGGCACTTCGAATATCCCAGCGAGAACGATCCCGCAGGAAACCAGAATCTGCTGGTACAGGTGACGGCCGATCTGGAAGAAGACATCATGGTGGAAGAAGCGGAGAACTACGACACCGATGAGATGGAATTCGATGTCGAGACCCCCGGACACTACTATGTCTACATAGACAACCCGGATATCGAAGACGTAACCGCCTACATCAATGATACACAGAAGAGCTTCGACAATGTAGACCGTGGCTATCTGCTGGATCTCGGTTACCTGAAAGAGGCCGATGAGGTCAACCTGGTCTCCGACGACGACGAAGGCTATTCCGTAGATGCCACCGCCTATCGTTTTGACGAAGATGTATTCACCAACTGGTACGATACCATGTCCAAGCACGGCATGATCGTCACTTCCTTCGAGAATAACTTTGGAAAAACCGAAGTGACCGGAACGGTCAACGCCCAGGCGGACGGCATGTTCCTCACTTCCCTTCCCTACGACGAAGGATGGACCGTCACCGTCGACGGAATCGAATATCCCACGGAAGCCTTCGCCAAGACATTCCTGGCCATCTACCTTCCCGCCGGCATGCATGAGATCGTCATGAACTACCGGGTACCCGGCCTGATGGAAGGGTTCCTGCTGACCCTCTCCTCCATCCTGATCCTGGTACTTCTGGGGATCGCCCTCTACATCCGGAAAGAGCAGAAAACCTCCGACAGCAAACACTACCGCGGCAAGAAGAAGTTCTTCTTCCAGAGACATACAGCCTCCGAGGAAGAAACCACTGCCCAGGAAAACGATCCGGCTCTGCCGGCGGATAAAACCATCACAGAACATCGCCCCGGCGAAAACTCCGCCACAGGGAACCCGGCACCAGCCTCCGAAGGCCCCGCCGAGCCACCCCTCCCCGCCGAAGACGGAACCACACGCAAAATCTACGACAAAAGCTCCCTTCCCTTATCCGACGATGACATCGCCGAGATCCTGCTGGAAGATGAAGAATACCTGAACACCCCCGACAGCTCCGATCCTCACTGAGCCAACACTTACACAAGGAGAAACCATACCATGAAATTATGGGGCGGAAGATTTACCAAACAAACCGACGACCTGGCCTTTGCCTTCAACGAGTCCCTTTCCTTTGATCAGAGACTCTATCACCAGGATATCCAGGGCAGCATCGCCCACGTCACCATGCTCGCCCGGCAGAACATCCTCACAGACTCCGAGCGGGATCAGATCATCGAAGGCCTCACCAGCATACTAAACGACCTGGAAAACGGATCCCTGGAATTCGATCCCCAGTATGAAGACATTCACAGCTTCGTAGAAGCCATCCTCACCGAACGCGTCGGCGACGCCGGCAAAAAACTCCACACCGGCCGCAGCCGCAACGATCAGGTAGCACTGGACATGCGGATGTATATCCGGGATGAAATACCGGTACTCATAGACCTGCTGAAAAAACTGCGGGAAGTCCTCTCCCGCCTGATGAAAGAACACGTCGAGACCTACATGCCCGGCTTCACCCATCTGCAGAAAGCCCAGCCCACCACACTGGCCCATCATCTCGGCGCCTACTTTGAAATGTTCGGCCGCGACATCTCCCGGATGGAAGACACCCGCGAACGCCTGAACGAATGCCCCCTGGGAGCCGGCGCCCTGGCAGGCACCACCTACCCCCTCGACCGGGAATACACCGCCAGCCTCCTCGGATTCCGGTGCGCCACCGCTAACAGCATGGACTCCGTCTCCGACCGGGATTACCTGATCGAGCTGCTCAGCAATCTCTCCCTGGTAATGATGCACCTCTCCCGCTTCTCCGAAGAGGTCATACTCTGGAACTCCAACGAGTACCAGTTCGTGGAAATCGACGACGGCTACAGCACCGGAAGCAGCATCATGCCCCAGAAGAAAAACCCCGACATCGCCGAACTCGTCCGCGGCAAGACCGGACGGGTTTACGGGCACCTCATCCAGATGCTCACCACGATGAAAGGACTACCCCTCGCCTACAACAAAGATATGCAGGAAGATAAGGAAGGAGTATTCGACGCCATCGACACCGCCGAACACTGCCTCACCCTCTTCACCGGCATGCTCGACACCATGAAATTCAACAAACCCGTGATGGCCAAAAGCGCCATGAACGGATTCACCAACGCCACCGACGCCGCCGACTACCTCGTCATGCACGGCGTCCCCTTCCGCGACGCCCACGGAATCATCGGACAGCTCGTCCTCACCTGCATCGAGAAGGGATGCTCCCTCGACGAACTCCCCCTCGACGAATACCAGGCCATCTGCCCCACCTTCCAGGCCGACATATACGACGCCATCTCCCTCAAAACCTGCGTCGAAAAACGCATGACCAAAGGAGCCCCCGGCGCCCTCCTGAACCAATACAAATAATCCCCACCCTCGCCACCTCCCGGCTCAAGACTGGCATCCTCTAACAGCGGGATGCACCTCCGGCTCAAGGTTGGCACCCTCAATTGGCGGGATACTCTGAGATAAGCAGTCGAAATGCATATATCCCCTGGGATGAAGGGGCCGACTTCGCCTGCTTTGCAGCGAGAAATATGGACTGTTTTACGCGGCGGGCTTCTGCAACAGGCAACCAGGCCTTGCAGCTTACGACCGGGGCCGCTCCAAACAGCCAAATCTCGCTGTAAAGCAGACTACGCTGGCCAACATCATCCCAGGGGATATTGCATTTTCTTCCTGCCTTATCTCAGAGTAACCCGCCTGAGGAGGCTGCCATAACTTTATTACAGGTAGAGTTCCAAACGAATAATACAACCGCCAGTAGAGCGACTGGCAAGAGTAAGATTCTGTCAGGGGATGCTCCCCTTTAAGAAGCGAATGCGCAGGGCCTCATAAGGAGACTATTTGCGGAGTCCACTAATTCTCTTGGCGGGTTGCGGCGGGGATGTCCGCAGGCCGGAGTGAGGGCGCTCCACGCCCGAACGCAGCGCGCAACTGTCATGAGAAATCATCAGGATTTCTCATGACACTGCGCGGTGCCAAGGCATCCCGGCCCAAGCCGCTTAGAGAATAGTGGCCCCTCCGCTCCTGTCTCCGATGAGGCCCTGCCTTTCGCTTCGAAAAGAGAGCATCCCCCTTCCTGCACATCCCTACTACGGACAATACCAGGCCTTACCCGCAAGCCACTCCCTACTGCAGATAGTACCAGGCTTACCCGTAGGCCGGAAAAGGTCTTCCAATAAAAAGAAGCCGCGTCAAGCGGCTTCTTTTTATTGGAAGACCTTTTCAATCAGAAACTCAGCTATAGACTCTCCGATATCGAGGTGCCCTTCGGCCCCGGGATGGAGTCCGTCGGCCAGGAGCACTTCCGCATTGTTCTCGTTGATGACACCCATGCGGCTGGAGTCGTAGACCCAGGCGCCCCTCTTAGCTGCGATGCGCTTGATGGCGCTGGCGTAATTGTTGAGAGTGTAGCCTGCGGTATTTTTCGCAGAGAAACCGCGGATGGACCAGTCACTTCCGAAACGGCAGCGATAGATCGGAGTAATCAGAACTACCTTTGCCGTAGGATTTTTCTTTTTGATCTCCCGGAATATGGTATTCAGGGCTCCATAGAAGGTTTTATCCGTTCCATCCTGGATATTACCCCGGGAAATGCTGCGTGCGTAATCGTTAGTTCCTGCCGCAATACAGATCGTCGTAAATTTCTCGATGTGGAACCGGTTGGACTGGAACCGGGAGGCGACGCTGCGGTCGGTGGATGTCTGCCTTGTCATCAGAGAACCGATGACGCCGGAGCCGTAGCAGTAAGCGCCCGTTATATGAGACACCCTCTTTACAAAGGTCACGGGAGCTTTTACCCGGTTCCCCACGGATCCCCATACGATGCTGTCGCCGACAAACAGGATTCTCTCATCGGAAGCTGGCCGGGGTTCGTTCGTCATGGGGGAGATCCGGGCCGTCTTAATCTCATTCTGCCCACTCTGCACATAGGCGCGGATCATATATTCCACCGGTTTGTCATCGGTGATCCGGAAAAGCTTTGCGGAGCTCACGGCGGCGGATACCCTTCGCACCAGGGCCCAGTCCGAGTTCTCACCGACAATTCTCCGGTAGATCTCATATCCCGTGATCCCGCTTACGGTGTTCCAGGTGAGGGCATCATACACGCCCTCTTTTTCTACCGATGCCAGCACCGGAGTCTGAGGAGTAAAGTCAATCTTCTCCTCTGTCTTCGCCAGAGGGCCGAGCACCCGGTTATTTCCTACATTGATGTAGGTGCAGACAGCATAATCGTAGCTGGCTCCCGGTGTTCCGGTCGAATCATACCAGCTGTTCCTTCCCGTCTCGGTGATCTTTGCGATCTTCCGCCAGGAAGTGGAGTTGCCGGCCTTGCGGTACACCAGGTAGCCCCCGACATTTTTCACCTTCTTCCAGACCAGAGCGACCGCTCCATCCTGTACATCCACTTTTGTCAGTTCCGTGGACGGACCGGGGATCTGAACCGAAAGTCCCTTCGTATCATAATTACCGGCACGTGTTTTCGTCCCATCGTTCACAACGGCACGAACGGTATAGGTATACTGACTTCCTGCCTCCAGCCCGGAATCTGTGTAAGATATGGTGTCGGGTTTTACAGTCTGCAGACGGTGGAAAGAATTGGATCCTTTTTTTCTGTAAATCTGATAGGCAGTTACCTTGCCGGCCGACTTCCAGGTGATGGTAGCCTTTCCGCTGTCCGCGGTACATTTCTCCAGCTCCACCGAGGGGATGGCGGCTGTGATACTCAGACCTTTATTGTCCTTGTTGCTTTTGTAAATCCTCTTGTTCACCCGCTGGACAGCCTGGACCGTGTAGGTATAGGTAATCCCCGGATCCACGGTCTCATCCAAATACAGCATCCGTGTTTCCGTATATTCCCCGATTTTTTCAAATCGTACCTGTCCTCCGCCCTTCCGGTAAATCCAGTACTCTGTGGCTTTGGCCACCGGTTTCCACGAGATGGCAATGGAGGAACCGACGGTTTTTACCCGTTTCAGTACCGGCTGTTTCAGGGTGGCGGCTTCAGTGGCTCCTCCGGTCAGGAAGAGCACCAGCAGAAAGAGCCCGAGCCATCCCGGCAGGAAGAGGCGGTTTTTCCGGCCTTTCATTAATTATCCTCGGCCTGCTGCTGATGATATACCTGACGTTTCATTGCCATCTCATCGCTTGCCAGATATTCATCATAGGTTGTAATCTTATCGATCAGCTTGCCGCCAATCAGTTCCATGATACGGTTTGCTGTGGTCTCCACGATCTGATGGTCGCGGGAAGAGAACAGGAGAACACCGGGGAATTTGATCAGACCGTTGTTCAGTGCCGTAATCGATTCCATATCCAGGTGGTTGGTCGGCTCGTCAAAGATCAGCACATTGGCCCCCGAGATCATCATCTTGGAGAACATGCAGCGGACCCGCTCACCTCCGGAAAGGACATTCAGCCGTTTCACACCGTCATCTCCGGCAAAGAGCATACGGCCCAGGAACCCACGTACATAGGTCACATCCTTGATCTCGGAGTATCCCGTGAGCCATTCGGTAATGGTATAATCCGACTTAAATTCCGCTGAGCTGTCCTTGGGGAAATATGCCTGGGTAGTTGTGACACCCCACTTGAAAGAGCCTTCATCCGGCTCCATCTCTCCCATCAGGATCTGGAAGAGGGTTGTCTTCGCCAGCTCATCGGATCCGACGAAAGCCACCTTGTCGTCGTGATTCAGGGTAAAGCTGATGTCATCCAGTACCTTGACTCCGTCGATGGTCTTTGACAGATTATGTACCTCCAGTACATCGTTTCCGATCGTCCGCTCGGGACGGAAATCGATGTAGGGATATTTCCGGCTGGACGGTTTGATCTCATCGAGCTGGATCTTCTCCAGGGCTCTCTTACGGGACGTCGCCTGTTTGGATTTGGAGGCGTTGGCGGAGAATCTCTGAATGAATTCCTGGAGTTCCTTGATCTTCTCTTCTTTCTTCTTATTGGCTTCTTTCATCTGACGGATCATCAGCTGGCTTGACTCGTACCAGAAATCATAGTTACCGGCATACAGCTGAATCTTTCCGTAATCGATATCTGCGATCTGGGTGCAGACTTTGTTCAGGAAGTAACGGTCATGGGATACCACAATGACGGTATTTTCAAAGTTGATCAGGAATTCCTCCAGCCAGGCGATCGCAGCCAGATCCAGATGGTTGGTCGGCTCGTCGAGCAGCAGAATATCGGGATTTCCGAACAGGGCCTGCGCCAGAAGGATCTTCACCTTCTCAGAACCGTTGGTTTCCCGCATCAGTTTATCATGTAATTCCGTCTCAATGCCCAGACCATTCAGCAGGGCGGCCGCGTCTGACTCAGCTTCCCAGCCGTTCATGTTAGCGAACTCTGCTTCCAGCTCGCTGGCTTTGATGCCGTCTTCCTCAGAGAAATCTTCCTTGGCGTAGAGTGCGTCTTTCTCCTTCATGATCTCTACGAGACGAGGGTTTCCCAGCATAACGACATCCAGAACACGGACATCCTCATACTGGAAATGATCCTGCTTCAAAAAGGAAAGACGTTCGCCGGGAGTAATAATGACCTCTCCTTTGGTCGGCTCCAGTTCACCGGTCAGAATCCGCAGGAAGGTGGACTTGCCGGCTCCGTTGGCTCCGATCAGTCCATAGCAGTTGCCCGGTACGAACTTGACATTGACATCTTCAAACAGAGCGCTCTTTCCAAAGCGCAGGGATACATTGCTGACAGTAATCATAAAAGCCCTCTCTAATTCGATTTCTTTTTCTTCTTTTCTTTATCGGCGTCTTTCTTTCTTGCATCGGCAGTGGTCTCTTTCTCTGCCTTGGTCGTCGGTTTGTTCCGGTGACGGCGACAGGTCGTCGTAGTACCGGGTTTCATCTCATAGGCGTTGTCATCGGTGGCACCGGTGGTTTCCTCCGGCAGATGCATAAACATCTTGTAATAGGTTCCGGGACAATATTTGGCCGGTTTCTGACCGGTGGATTTGCAGACCTTATAGGTATAGTGGATCTCGCACTCATCGATCGGTTCCGTGCCTTTGGCAAAATATTCCGTGTAGATGACGCCTTCCCTATCGTCCTTCGTGCAGGCACCGTCATGAACCAGTCGGCCGGATTTGGCGCAGATTTCCACCTCAACAATATCTCTCGGCCGTGTGAAATCCTTTACCCGGAGTTTCTTATCCTTGTTGATCCGGTCCATAATATGTTTCCAGATCACTTTGTGATAGGTGGAACTTTCATTGGCTTCCATGGTAGACATATCGTCAAAGCCGCTCCAGATTCCCATCGTATAGTAAGGGGTATACCCCACAAACCAGAGGTCGGTCTTACCTGTGGAGGTACCGCTCTTTCCCGCCGCCGGCATCCCGTTCTCCAGGGCCGCTGCGGTACTGGTAGAATGGAAGGTGCCGTACAGGGTGGAAGGCTCCAGAGATCCCTTCATGGCATCCGTCAGCAGGAAGGCTGTACTCTCTTTCAGAACCTGATGGGTTTCCGGTTCATTCTCCAGAATCACCTCACCGGTGTGATCCAGGATCTTCGTGTAGAAAATCGGTTTGGTATAGGTTCCCTGGTTGGCGATGGTGGCATAGGCCGCCGTCAGCTGCAGGTTCGTCACACCATCCGTCAGGCCACCCAGCGCAAGGGAAGGAGAAATATCCGTAAACACCTTGCCGTTTACTTCTTTTCTCTCATACAGTGTGTTGAATCCGAAATCTTCGGCATAGGCGAAGCCCACCTTGGGGGTCACCGTCTGCATCAGAGTCTTCACCGCCAGGATGTTCATGGAATATACAATTCCCTGCCGGATATTGGCGTATCCGATATATTCATCGCTGCCCCACCAGTTGCGGAAGGTTTTTCCCGTCGTAGGTTCGGTATAGGGTTCGTCATAATACGTAGTGGCCAGCGTCGCTCCGCCTTCGTTCAGGGCCGGAGCAAAGGCTGTCAGCACCTTGAAGGTGGATCCCGGAGAGCGGCGGGTACTGGTCGCCCGGTTCAGAGACAGACTGGTTTTCTTCTCTCCCCGTCCGCCGCTGATGGCCTTTACCTGTCCGGTTTTCTGGTCCATCAGAACCACCGAAGCCTGAGGCTGCAGCACGTAATTGAGAGTCTCATTGATGATTTTGTCATCTCCTGTGACGACTTTTCTCTTAAAGTCTTTAATGAGACTCTTGATGGACGCCTGGTCATCAAAATCCAGATTGCTCCGCTCCATCGTTTTCCGGACATCCGCTTCATTGTAATAGACAGCGCTTCCATCCCGGTTGACGGCCAGAGAATAGGTGAAGGAAATCTTGTTCTGAACTTCCGCGTAATTCGCAGGGTCCGAGACCTCTTCATCCACAATTTCCTGGATCTCCGGATCCTGGGTCGTATAGATCTCCAAGCCGCCGCTGTAAAGAAGATTATAGGCCTGATTCTCTGTATAGCCGCATTTGTCTACCAGATCCCGAAGGACCTCGGTGATCAGACGGTCCACGAAGTAGGAATAAGGCACTTCATCTTCTTTCTTGATCTTATTGTTGACTTCCTGTATCCGGTCATAGACATTGTCCGCCAGTGCTTCCTGCCGCTCTTCTTCGGTGATATAGCCCTGGTTTTCCATGTACTGGAGCACGATTTCCCGTTTCTCCGCATTCTTATCCGGATGAGTAATGGGATTGTACCCCACAGGATTCTGAGTGATGCCCGCGATGACCGTGCACTCCGACAGGGTCAGCTCACTGACATCTTTATCAAAATATCTCTGGGCCGCCGTCTGAACTCCCAGGCAGTTGGCCCCCAGGTTAATGGTGTTCAGATAATCTTCCAGGATCTGCTCCTTGCTCATGACTTTTTCCAGTTCCATGGCAAGATACTGCTCCTGAATTTTCCGGACCACTTTGGCGCCGATACTGGATTCCGCTCCACCGGAAAATACATTGTTCTTAATCAGCTGCTGGGTGATCGTACTGGCACCCTGGGTGCTGGTAAAATGATTCCGGATACCGATGAAAGCCGCACGAAGAATTCCTCGCAGGTCCACGCCCTCGTGATTCCAGAAACGGGAGTCCTCAATCGAGACAAAGGCATTTTTCAGATTGTCCGGTATCTGTTCATAACTCACGGGGTCGCGGTTGGATCCGGAGGTAACCAGCGTCTGAATCATCGCTCCGCTGGCGTCATATACCGTAGTGGCAATGCCCTGGGGGGATACATCCACGGTCCGCATATCCGGGGACTCCGCGATAATTCCCTGCACCACACCATATCCTGCCGCCATGCCAACCACCGCGATCAGAATCAATAGGCAAAGGAAAGAACGTATCACCACCAGCACGGATTTTGCTCTCATCCGGCCGCTGTCCGACTGCAGTTCCCGCAGACGTTTTTTTGCTCCATATTTCCCAAAATTCATAGTATCACCTGTATTCGTATGATATGTACCATCCGTATATTATAACAAATAATCGCTGAATAATAAAGGATAACTTAAAAAAACCTTGACGGATCGGGGAAAATTCTTCGTTTCTATGGTCAAATCGGCATTTTTCTGCTACACTGTCTCCTGTAAATGGACTTTTATACTGAAACAGCCGGTCCGGTTCCCGGGTCACGGCGGGAGGTACTCGGCATGAATGAGTATTCAAAAATTATATATATGGGCGGTCAGGGTGAAATCATTGAAAAGAAATCCCGTTTTCTGGCGGACGTGGAAAGCGTTCAGTCCGAGGAGGATGTAGCTGCGTTTCTGGAACGGATCCGGAAAAAATACTGGGATGCCCGCCACCACTGCTCGGCCTATGTACTGGGGGAGCGGAATGAAATCAGCCGCTGCAGCGACGACGGCGAGCCCAGCGGCACGGCCGGGCGGCCGATTCTGGATGTTCTGACGTCTTCCGGTGTCCGGAATGCCTGTATTGTAGTTACCCGTTATTTCGGCGGAGTTCTTCTGGGAACCGGCGGCCTGGTCCGGGCTTATGGTCAGGCAGCCAAGGAGGGACTGAACCAGAGTATGATTCTGGACCGCATTCCCGGGCGCAAACTGCAGGTTATATGCGATTATACCTTCCTGGGAAAGATCCAGTATATCGCCGGAAGCCACAGTTTCCAGGCCTATGAGAGCAATTTTGCCGACAACGTCGAGCTCGTCTACCTGATCCCCGAGCTGGATTTTACCCGTTTTTCTTCGGAGATCACGGAGGCTACCGGTGGGAAAGCCGCACTTACCGATCTTGGCCCCCAGGCCTATGCCATCCTGGACAAAGAATTTATTCTTTTATAATTTTCCCGGCAGAACGAATACAACGAGTCTCGCCCCACAGGAATTTTCGGAGAAATCTCCTGTTCGACAAATAACAGCCGTCTCTTTTCAGAGACGGCTGTTGGTTTATATATCGGATTTTCCATTACAGGAAATCACGGATCCGTTTGCTGCGGACCGGATTTCTCAGTTTGCGGAGTGCCTTCGCCTCAATCTGGCGGATTCTCTCACGCGTTACGTTGAACTCTTTTCCCACTTCTTCCAGTGTTCTGGGATGCCCGTCTTCCAGTCCGAACCGGAGGATCACCACCTGTTTTTCCCGGTCTTTCAGGTCATCCAGCAGAATATCGATATGTTCCCGGAGCATCACAGACTCTACATTGCCCTCCGGAGTTACCGCATTGGAGTCTGCCACAAAGTCTCCCAGATTCGAGTCATCCTCTTCTCCGATGGGAGTTTCCAGGGAAGCCGGCTCTCTGGCGATCTGCATGATCTCCATCACCTTTTCCTCGGTCATGTCCAGTGCCTGGGCCAGTTCCGCGGTGGACGGCTCATATCCCAGCTCCAGTGTCAGCTTACGCTGCATCTTGGACATCTTGTTGATGGTCTCAACCATGTGCACCGGCACACGAATCGTACGGGCCTGATCCGCCAGGGCACGGGTTACCGACTGCCGGATCCACCAGGTAGCATAGGTACTGAGTTTGTACCCTTTGGTGTAATCAAACTTTTCCACGCCCTTAATCAGGCCCAGGTTTCCTTCCTGAACCAGATCCAGGAAGCTCATCCCACGCCCGGTGTAGCGCTTGGCAATACTGACTACGAGACGCAGGTTGGACTCAATCAGGCGCTCTTTGGCCCGGACGTCCCCCTCTGCCTTTCGCTTCGCCAGTTCGATCTCTTCCTCTGCCGTAAGCAGCGGCACCGTACCGATCTCTTTCAGATACATCCGCACGGGATCTTCCGTGCCGATGCCATCCAGAAGATCGATCGCATCGAGATCAATGTCCTCTTCCTCCTCATCGCCGGGATTGAAGTTGTCATCATCATCTCCCAGCACCATCTCTTCCACGGCAGTAGGTTCATCGGTCATTACTCGGAGCACATCAATGTTTTTACTCTCCAGGTAGTTGTAAATTGCTTCCAGCTGCTCCGGATCCAGCTTAGCACCTTTGAAAAAATCATTGATGTCATTGATATCCAGTGTGTTGTTCCGGCTTTTCCCCAGTACGACTAACTTATCCAGCTGCTGCTCAAAATTTTCTTTTTCCACTGCACGCTTCCTTTCTCATGCTTAATGAGACTACATCGAATCTATATTATATAACACAGTGGATTATTTGTCAAGTGCCTTATTCTGACATTTTATTCCGGATGATACGGATCGCATGGGGCAGAGCTTCTATCTTTACACGGGACCAGGTGCCGCCGAATTCGCCATCCTGCTCCCAGTCTACCGGTTTATCGGACTCAAAGACAATGCTGGAAGTCTTCAGGCGGGTAATATATTCCGAGGGTTCATGGGTGACAAAGAAGGCGGAGATCAGATCTCCCCATCCCACCAGGTTCCCCGGGAGATGCAGCAGGTTCACCTCGAAGAGTCCGTCGTCCATCTCGATATTCTTTCCCCAGAGGCCGGTCATGCCTGCCACCCGGATCGAGTTGCTCACCATCCCCAGGAGGTAATCTCCTTCGTACATCTTTCCATCCGCCGTCACCCGCATGTGATAGGCTTTCAGATTGCCAAGGGAACGGGCTCCTTCCATGAGATACGCCTGATGTCCCAGTACTTTTTTCAGATCCTGGGGTGTGGCATAGGATACATCGGTGAACGCACCGAAGCCCACGGTATAGGAAAAATAAGAGCCGTTCATCCAGCCCACGTCCAGGGCAAAAGGTTCTCCTCCGGCAGCGATCCGGGAGGCCGCCACCATATCAGCCGGAATCCCCATGCTGTGGGCGAAATCATTGGTGGTGCCTGCGGGAATATACCCCAGTTCCGGGCGTTTTTCCGGCGAAAGCTGCATCAGTCCGTTGATGGTCTCATCCAGAGTTCCGTCACCGCCGCTGCACACCACCCGGTCCATATTGGCGCCGCGAAGTCTGGCCGCTTCCATGGCATCACCGGATTTTTGTGTGATAAATACCTCCGGCCAGTACCCCGCTTTTACAAAAGTATCCAGAATGTCGGTCAGTTTCCCTTTGATCTGGGATTTCCCGGCATTCGGATTCACAATCATCAGTAATTTTTTCATCGATTCATTCCTCTATCAGCCTGCGATACGCCGCAAACGCCGTCGGCAACGGGTACCTCTCCCGGATTTCTTCCGGGCTGGCAAAAAAACCATCTGTCCCCCACTCTTCCGACAGCTCTATCTTCCACCCTTTCATATCCCACTCCACATGGGAAAAAATATGGCGCGCCGGCCCAAGTTCTGACAACCGGACTTCCGGAGCCTGCGATTCCTCCAGCCATTCCGTCATCTCCTCCCGGCTCCTGTGGCCGGGCAGTGAAGGCAGCTCATACAGTCCCGCCAGCAATCCTCGTCCGGGACGACGGCGGATCCTGTATTTCCCGTGACAGCACATCAGCAGGATCGTCAGCTTTTCTTCCCGTCTTGCTTTTTTCTGTATTTTAGACGGATAACGGGATGGATTTCCCTCCATTCTTCCCAGGCACAGACCAGCCACAGGACACTCCTCACAGCTGGGAGCACCGCCCGGGATACAGATCCGCTCTCCCAGTTCCATGAGAGCCTGATTAAATGTGCCAGGATCCTCCCGTGGCATCAGATCGGTCAGAAGTCTCTGTATTTTTTTCCGGAAAGACTCTTTCCGGATATCCGAATCGTCTGCCAGGATCCGGGTGAATATTCTCAGCACATTTCCATCCACCGCCGGTACCGGTATATGATAGGCGATGGATCCGATGGCTCCCGCCGTGTAGGCCCCGATCCCCGGAAGCGCCAGCAGTTTCTCCATATCCTCCGGAAGCTGACCTTCATACTGCTCTTTACAGATCTGTGCTGCTTTGTGCAGATTCCGGGCCCGGCTGTAATAGCCCAGTCCTTCCCACAGCTTCAGTACCCGTTCCTCTTCCGCCCCCGCCAGTGACATTAGATCCGGAAGTTCCTGCATAAAACGCAGGAAATACTCTTTTACCGCTTCGATCCGGGTCTGCTGCAGCATGATTTCGGAAATCCATACTTTGTAGGGAGAAGGATCTTCCCGCCAGGGCAGTTCCCTGGCCGAAGCACGGTACCATGTCAGAAGGGCCTCCGGCATGGACGCAAGACGTACACATTCTTCCTCGATCTTCCAGTCATTTTCTCTCATCCTGCCTCTTCCCTGCCATCCGAATTTTTCACTACCTCTGAATGCGGATTATAACACATGCGCATTCCCCTGTCTATTCTCATCCATTTTCTTTATATAAATTTAATGTCCGTGAATAATCTAATCAAGAACGCATCTCGCCTAAGCGAGATGCTGCGCGATGCGCGGTCGGCTCTGCCGACATAAT
>CAMOYN010000024.1 GCA_946630035.1 uncultured Lachnospiraceae bacterium | reverse complement strand
TGGAGAAGGATCATGTTCCCACCGAACTCTCCTCTCTGAGCTGCAGCACCCTGGATCAGGTATATCTGGCCCTCCGGATTGCCTGCATCGATTTTTTCTGGCCGGAAGATGCCATCCCTCTGTTACTGGACGAAAGCTTCGCCATGTATGACGAAGACCGGATCACGGAGACCCTCTCCTGGCTGGCGGAGTACTATCCCGGACAGGTATTTCTCTTTACCTGCCAGCACCGGGAAGAAGAAATCCTTCAGAAGGCGAACATAGCATATCAGGCCATCTCTTTATAAGAGATGGCCTGATATGCTATATACCGTGTTACATAATCCCTGGATCAGAAATGCTCTGCTATCGTACTCCAGATACTGTCATCCTGCATCCCCAGCTTCCAGAAAGATATTCCGGCCAGCTGGAAAGAATCTATCATCTTCAGCCGGGCCTCCATCGAGTCTTTATCTTCCAGCCAGATCTGATAGACGGTTTCGCCTTCAGAGATCCGGGCAAAATTCTGGCTGATGTCATCCAGCCAGCTTACGGTCCCGCCGTGTTCCCGGATAAAATCTGCCGCCTGGGTCATACTCAGGGCTTCCGAGGTGAGACTGTCCGGTGTATCCGTCCACATACGGGTGTAGAAGGGAATTCCGCAGATCACCTTTTCCTCTGGCACCTCCGCCAATGTATTGGTGATTCCCTGCTGGACGAAGGGAAGGGAGGCAACGGATCCGGGATCCCCGCCACTGTAATGCTCATCGTATGCCATGATGATCACATAGTCGGCTACGATCCCCTGTTCCCTCCGGTTATAATGAGCGGTCCAGGATGAGGGGACATAATTATCTATGGAAAATACAATGCCCCGTTTCCTGCACTCGGCGGACAGTTCACGAACCAGCTGAATATAGCCGTCACCGGCGGATTCCGGAATCCCCTCAAAGTCCAGATTCAGGCCGTCCGCGCCGCACTCGTCCATCTGCGTCATCACCTGCTCCACCAGAGTATTCCTGTGGGAAGTGGCTGCCAGCATTTCTGTCATATCCAGCCCGACCGCATTGACATTTTCCAGTACGGCCCATACATCCAGGCCGGCTTTATGCGCTGTTTCCACGTATTCGGTGCTGGCCAGGGAAGTAATCTCCCCCTCATTGGACACCAGGGAGAACCAGGTCGGTGCAATCGTGGTCACCGGTGTATCCTTTACGATAAACTTGTTCAGGCCATCCAGACCGTTCCGGTTGATGGTCTGCTGCCAGGCCATACATACTTCATAGTCCACCGGATGCCCGGTATATTCCGGTTCCGTATAGGGACCGGTCAGCTCCACCGTCTGCTTTTCCGCGATATTCTTGTTCTGCAGATAACCGATCCATCCGTCCGGTGTCTGCACCTGAGACCAGTTCTCCATCTGATTCAGGATCGTGACGGTCTCACCCGCCGGCAGTGTCGTGATGATCGGACTTCTCAGCCCTCCCTTGACCCGGACGTCGGTCTCTTTGGACAGGGTTCCTGTCTCCTCACTGCCCCACTCGGTCTGAAGCACGATTCGGTTGGGCTCATGGAAATACTCCACGGAAATATTGGAATATTTCTGTACATAGGATAAGGAAACATACACCCCGTCATCTTCAAGAAGTACCACCGGCGCGCCGTCATCGGCCGTCTCCGTATCCATCACCACGGTTTCCTCCGGAAGCGTAAAGAGCAGCTTCTCCTCCACGGGATCCCAGTAAAAACGGCCATTCAGCTCGTCCCGGATCACTTCATAGGAAAGATATCCGTGATCCAGGACCCAGAGCGCCCGGCTCTCCATCCATTGGTGATTTGCAATCACGGAGGCATATCCCTCTTCCGCTCCATACAGAGCCACCAGATCCGCCCTCTCCTTCGACGGAATTCTCCGGGTAATAAACTCACTGGCAAGGCCGGCGGCTGCAACAAAAACAATAAGGAAAAATACAATCAGTACGGGAACTCTTTTTTTTGTCTTCGCACGTTTTTTGCTCATACATTGCTCCATCCATTTCTGGCGCTAATTATTCCTTCGTTCTCAGTCCGTAGTCACTGAGTTAAAGTATTATAGCATAAGAAGCATCTCATTTCAAATAATACCTGCAGGAACATGCCAAAACGGGCCGTCATTTTCTTTAATGATCTATATCTGCGGCTCCTTTCCTGCCGGCAAAATTCCCTCCCTTCCCAAATGATGTACGAGCTTTGACCATCCATTCATTTTTCTGTGATCATATTCATCTGGCTTTTCTGTAACCGTGCCTGTATTGCGACAGGATATCTTTTTCGTCCCCGTACTGATCCGAAGAAGATAACATGCCAGACAAAACGGTATCCTGTACTTTCAGACTATCGCAATCCGCACGAGATGTCACGCCACAGCCTGATGCATCAGCGCATCAACAAAAAAATAATAATTTGTTTATGAATAATCCTTTGCATTAATGACGGTGTTGCGCTATACTGTTTGGAAGAATGGAAAAGGTTAGGAAGTGATGCTTTGAAAATAGAACGTATCAATGAAAATCAGATCCGATGCATGCTCAGTACCAGTGACCTGCATGCACGTCATATATCTCTCCTGGAACTGGCCTACGGCAATGAACGCGCCCGCCGTCTGTTCCGTGAAATGATCGAACTGGCCGACAGTGAAGTAGGCTTTCACGTCGACGATGTTCCTCTCATGATCGAAGCCATTCCCCTGAGCGGAGACGGCATCATGCTGATCATTACCAAGGTGGATGAGCCGGATGAACTGGACACCCGTTTTGCGAAATTTGCGCCGGGGATGGATGAGGCGGAGGAATTTCCCAGCGATGTATTCCCTGCGTTCCATGGGTCCGCCGGAGATATTCTGGAGACACTGAACCGTCTTCTGGAGTCAGGCTCTTCCGAAGAAACACCGGAAGAAATAAGCCATATCTTCTCGGTATTCCGCTTCCACCGGCTGGATACTCTCTGCCGGGCCGCCGAAGTACTGTCCGGCCTCTATCGGGGTGAAAACACCCTCTATCAATGTGCCACCGATCACTGCTACTATCTCACCGTTCACAAATCCTCCCACACGCCGGAAGACTTTAACAGAATCTGCAATATTCTCACGGAATACGGCGAGAGGATCCGCAGCAATCCCTCCACGGAAGCTTACTATCAGGAACATTTTTCCGCTATGGTGGTGGGCGATGCCCTGCAGAAACTGGCCGTATGACAGGCCCTGCCCGATGCACAAAACCCTTGCATAAGTTTTAGACTGACGATGACATAAAAAGAACAGCTTCCCCACCGGATGTTTCCGGATCAGGAAGCTGTTCTTTTTCAGCCTGAATAAGCTGGTTTATTATTCTGCAGAGATAGCGTCGTTCGGGCAGGTAGCTTCGCAGGTACCGCAATCGATGCAAACATCGGGATTGATCTCGTACTTGGAATCGCCTTCAGAGATAGCTTCTACAGGACACTCTGCTGCACAGGAACCGCAGCTGATGCATTCGTCAGAAATTACATATGCCATTTTGTTTTCCTCCTAGGATTAATGTACCGTAATTGTAATACCTTTTTGTTAATAATTCAAGAGGAAAAACGCCTCTTTTCGGCGAATAAATGAAGGATTTTTATCAAATAATCGGCTAATTTTAGTTATTTTATCCTAACTCATTGTTTCACTTATATGTTATCTATATCTAATATCCGTGAGTCTCCTATAACTCCCCGTCTTTTATCCGTCATTTCAAGTGTTGCCAGTGCAACAAAATACCTCTTGTCAAATACTATGTTTTCATTTATAATGTATCTCGCATGCTGGGGGATCCCACGGCAGCGGACTGCATCCCAGGGTGCAGCAATCCACCAAGGAGGAATCTATTCATGGCTCAGGTTACAAAAGATATGCTGATCGGCGAACTGCTGAATGTTGACATCAATATTGTTCCGATTCTGATGGGTGCCGGAATGCACTGCATCGGCTGCCCCTCTTCCCAGGGCGAATCTCTGGAAGAAGCCTGCATGGTTCACGGAATCGACAGCGATCTGATGGTAAACGCCATCAACGAATATCTGGCCGCCAAGGCACAGTAAGTTTCATCGTAAGGAAAAAGCATCCCGCGTGTTGATATGTACCCTCCATACTGGTTGTCCAGTAAAGAGGGTACATATCAACACGCGGGATGCTTTTTTGTATAGCTCCTTTATATCAGTTGCGGTCTTTGGCAAGATTAACAAATTTGGTGAATTTGGACATCCAGACAAGATCCACGGTTCCGATGGGACCGTTTCTCTGTTTTGCCACGATCACTTCGCAGATGCCCTTCTTTGCGCTGTCTTCCGGATGATAGTAATCATCTCTGTAAAGGAACATAACCACATCGGCATCCTGTTCGATGGCGCCGGATTCACGCAGATCCGACAGCATAGGCCGGTGGTCCGTACGGGATTCCACGGCACGGGAGAGCTGCGACAGGGCGACGACGGGACATTTCAGTTCTCTGGCCAGGGCTTTCAGGGAACGGGAGATCTCCGAGATCTCCTGCTGGCGGCTCTCACCACTCCGGGCTCCGCTGCCGCTCATCAGCTGCAGGTAGTCAATAATGATCAGCTGCAGTCCGAATTCCAGTTTGAATTTTCTGCATTTCGTCCGCAGCTCGCTGATGGAAATACCGGGGGTGTCATCGATGATCAGTTTGGACCGCCCGATGGTATTCACACTCTCTACCAGTTTGTCCCAGTCATCCTCGTTCAGATTACCGGTACGGAGGTTCTGGGCGTCCACCCGGGACTCCATGGCAAACAGACGGTTGGTCAGCTGCTCTTTGGACATCTCGAGGCTGAAAATGGCTGTGCAGATATCCTTCCGGAAACAGGCATACTCTGCCACATTCAGAACGAACGCGGTTTTTCCCATGGAAGGACGGGCTGCAATCAGGATCAGATCCGAGGGCTGGAGTCCTGCCAGCTGCCGGTCCAGATCATCGAATCCGGTGGGAATCCCGGTGACCGGATTTTTGGACCGGGATGCCTTATGGATCTGTTCCAGGGCATTCAGCGCGATCTCCTGGATCGGGACGAAATCGGTCTCCCTCCGCCGGTTCAGCACGTCAAAGACTTTCTTTTCCGTGTCCCCCATAATATGATCCACGCTGTCCTTGCCGGCGTAACAGTTGTTCGCCACGTCTTCCGTGACGTGAATCAGCTGGCGGAGGAGAGATTTCTCGCTTACAATCTCCGCATAATACTTCGCATTGGCGGAGATGGGAACCGCCGCGATCAGCGCTCCGATGTATTCCAGACTGCTGACCTCGGGAGGTACATCCTTCTCCTTCAGGCGGTTCTGCAATGTCATCAGATCCACCGGTTTGCCTTCTTCATAGAGCTCCACCATGGCATCATAGATAATGCCATACTGGCGATGATAGAAATCCTCGCCCCGGATAATGTTCTCACAGACCGGAATTGCTTCATTGTCCAGAAGCATCGCACCGATCACGGTCTGCTCTGCCTCTATGCTGTGAGGCTGTACACGTTTTATCAGATTTTCTTCCATGGTCACCCCACATCTAATTCAGGATAGAAGCCGGGATATAAAGAATTCCCCGATCTATCGGATCTATCGGATCTGTCCAATCTTCCGTCGTCATTCTTCGGTGACATTTACAGTCAGTTTTGCGGTGACATCCTTGTGAACCCGGATGCTGACCTCGTGGGTTCCCAGAGTCTTGATCGGTTCCGGAAGCACGATCTTTTTCTTGTCAACGGTAAGCCCGATCTGTTTCTGCACTTCCTGGGCGATCTCCTTGGAGGCAATGGCGCCGAAAAGACGTCCGCCCTCTCCGACCTTTGCCTTCATCTCCAGCTTTTTCCCGGCCAGCGACTCTGCCAGTGCCTTCGCCTCTGCCAGCTGCTCTGCCGCCACCTTCGCCTCATAGGCTTTCTGCTGTTTCAGCTTGGCAAGATTCGCGCTGGTAGCTTCCACCCCCAGTTTCTTAGGGAATATGAAATTTCTGGCATAGCCATCATTTACTTTTACTACTTCTCCCTTTTTGCCCAGGGATTTTACATCTTCCAGTAATACAACCTGCATAATTCATTCCTCCTGAAGAAGTACGCCGAAGAGTCTTACAGGGCGCCTTCTTCCAACATATCTTTAATTACTTTTTTTACTTTTTTTCTGGCCTGCTCCGCCGTGACTCCGGTGAGCTGAGCCCCGGCAATGCTCAGATGGCCTCCGCCACCGATCCGCTCCATGATCAGCTGAACGTTTACCTCGTCGATGGAACGGGCGCTGACGTATACGACATCCTCGTACTCGGTAAAGACAATAGAAGCCTTCACCCCGATGATATCCAGCATCTCATTGGCCGCCTGTGCTCCCACAATCGTCGGGCTCTCAATCCCGGTACCGTCACAGATCCCCAGTGCAAAGCTTCCTTCATAGATCTCTGCGTTGCTGATCGTGGCGGCCTTGGCCTGCGTATCCGCCATCTTTTCCCGGAACAGCTTCCGCACCCGGGTGACATCCGCTCCCTGCCTCCGCAGGAAGGCCGCTGCCTCAAAGGTCCTCACACCGGTCTTGGCCACAAAATTATCGGTATCCATGACAATACCGGCATAGATCGTCTCGGCCTCCATCGGATTGAGATGCACATCATCCCCGAAATACTGCAGGATTTCCGCTACCATCTCACTGGCAGAGGAGGCGTAGGGTTCGATATAGGAAAGTGTCGCGTTCCGGATCACTTCCACCCCCTGACGGTGGTGATCGATGACCACTACGGTCCCTTTCTTATCCAGCAGTGCCGGGCATTCCGTATAGCTGGGACGGTTGACGTCCACCACTACCATCATGGTATTGGCATTCCGCAGTGTCTTCGCCACTTCATCACTGATGATCATATCCTCCGGATAGTCACCGTTCTTAAAACGATCCACCAGAGGGCGCAGGGAAGAACTTATCTCCCCCATCACGATGTGTGCCGTCTTGTGCAGAGAATGGGCCGCTTTCCAGATACCTACCGCGGCGCCGAAGGCATCCATGTCCGGCAGATGATGTCCCATGATCAGTACCTGATCCCGAGTAAGCATCAGCTCTCTCAGGGCCTGGGCTTTCACCCGGGCCTTGACACGAGTATTCTTCTCCTGCTTCTGGGTCTTGCCCCCGTAATATTTCATGGCATCCGGGGTCTTAACGATCGCCTGATCTCCGCCGCGGCCCAGGGCCAGGTTCATGGCATTCCGGGCAAATTCGTTATTCTGCTCCAGAGAAGCGCCCTCGGTTCCCATACTGATACTGAGGGTAACCGCAATATTGTTTCCGATATTTAATGCCTTCACGTCCTCCAGCAGGGAGAAGCGATCCGCCATCACCGCCTGAAGCCCGGCGTTCTGCAGGAAAACCGTAAACCGGTCTTTTTCCGTCTTCAGCACCACACCGTCATAATTGCTGAAATATTTGCTGACCTTCCGCTCAATCAGAGCCGCCAGCAGAGACTGCCGCACCTGTTCGGCGCTGCTCATCACTTCTTCATAGTTGTCGATACACACCTGACCGATGACGGCCCTCTCATCCGACAGCTGTTTCAATGCTTCCAGATGACTGGTCTCATCGAACAGAAATACGGAGTACTGCCGTGCTGCCTCGGATACCATGGACAGTTCCGCCTCATAGGAACGGGATTTCCATTGAATATGTTCGCTATGCTTCTCGCCCTTCGGCGGAAAGCCTTTACTAAGGGAAGGCATCATATCCTGGATACTGAAGCGGCTGTCCTCCTCCTTTGGGAGAAGTTCATGGAAGGCGTTGTTAAACCACATCAGCTCTCCGTCTTCGGAGAGAATCGCGCAGGGAACCGGCAGATTCGTCATCTGCTCATCCTGCTCCCTCTGAAATCCCAGGGCATATTCCGCCAGGTCATCCTCTGTCTGCCGTCTCCATCCGAAACTCCATTTAAAGGCAAAAACCAGATAGAGCAGGTCAAAGGCTGCTACGAGGCACCCGGAATACCGGCTGATGCCGAAAACCAGGATCGTCACCAGAATCAACGGCGGTAGCAGAAATAACGGCCACCGGGACAGCTTTCGAAACCGACTCTGAATCGTATCATCTGCTTTCATGTCATTCCTCCCGATCTGCCGGTGCCCCCGTATGTTCAGGGATCTGTGTCAGCTGTCCCCTGAGTTCAATTCTCGGGCCGCCGGTATGTTCCAGATACTCCCGGGTTATGGTTACCCGTCCGATATTATTATCTTTCGGAATTTCGTACATGATATCCAGCATATATTCTTCCAGAATGGCACGCAGCGCACGGGCGCCGGTGTCCTTTTCCATCGCCTGCTCCGCGATCTTTTCCAGAGCGCCGTCGTCGAACAGGAGCTCCACCTCATCCATCGCCAGCAGTTTCTGGTACTGTTTCAGGATGGCATTCCGGGGTTCCTTCAGGATCCGCACCAGGTAATCCTTCGTCAGAGGCGCCAGCGCCACGAGGATCGGCATACGTCCCAAAAACTCCGGAATCATGCCGAATTTACGGAGGTCTTCTACGGTCGCCTTCGACAGCAGATCCTTTTCTTCCTTATATTTATCCTTCAGATCGGCCTGGAAACCAATGGAGGCATGTTGTCTGAGCCGCTCGGCGATGATCTCCGACAGATCCGGGAAGGCCCCGCCGCAGATAAACAGGATGTTTCTGGTATCCATGGTCGTCATGGGTACCATGCCGTTTTTGCTTCCGCCGCCCACGGGAACTTCCACGGTACTTCCCTCCAGCATCTTCAGAAGCTCCTGCTGCACCGCTTCTCCGCTGACGTCCCGGGTATGCATCTCTTTCTTCTTGGCGATCTTGTCGATCTCATCGATAAAAACAATCCCGTGCTCTGCCTTGTCCACATCATTGTCCGCCGCCGCCAGAAGCTTGGACAGCACACTCTCGATATCGTCACCGATATAACCGGCCTCCGTCAAAGAAGTGGCATCCGCGATCGCCAGCGGCACATTCAGCAGCCGGGCCAGGGTTTTCACCAGGTAGGTCTTGCCGCTGCCGGTAGGGCCGATCAGGAGCATATTGGACTTCTCGATCTCCACGCCATCTTTATTATCGGCCAGAATTCTCTTGTAGTGATTGTAAACCGCCACAGAGATGGTCTTCTTCGCCTTATCCTGCCCCACCACATACTCATCCAGCATCTCTTTGATCTTGTGAGGAGCCGGCACATCCTTCATCGTGAAGTCCGGAGGCGTTTTTTCCTTCTTTTTCTTCACCTTCTGCTGCTGAGGAAAGGGCATGCCGCCCAGCCCCAGCTGAGACAGATCGATCATCCGGAAGCTGATCTGAGGGCGGGAGGACTTCGTCTTTGTCTCCTTCGGTTCCTCCTCCGAAGACTCAGGGTCCGCCGTCTCTTCCCCGGAGGCTTCCACGTCGCCGCTGGTCACAGCCGCCGGACTATTCACCGCGACCGCTTCCCTTTCCGTCTCATCCGGCCCAGTCGTTCCTGCCTCCTTCTCGCTTCCGTCCTCGCCGGAGGCTTCGATCACATCGATCCCATCCGCCGTCTCCGGAGTTCCCGACTCATTTCCGGAAAATGACATATCAAATCCCGGTATCATGCTGCCCATCATTTCATTCAAATCGATATCCGGCAGCCACTGCTGCATCATGGGAATCGAGTCAATTGCCTTCTGCATACAGTCACTGCAGAGAGTAAAACCCCCCGGAAGTTTCACCATCGAACCGGCTTTGCTCTCCGGGCGCCGGCAAAGACTGCATACATCCTCATATTCAGAATCGTTATTGTTCTGGTTATTTCTGTTCTGTTCGTCCGCCATGGAACCTCCATCGAACCTGTATGATCTGTATCGTACTCAATGCCGGGGGCAGGAACAAGTTTTCTTCCATCCGGCAAAAGTACTATCTTATAATTCTACCCTATTTTCCCTTATTCCACAAGAGAAAACCGAAAAAACCGTCTCTGATGCGGGTTTATATCCCACGTCTGAAACAAGTTTCCATTTGCGCATTCCTCTCACGACGAAAGTCACGAGAATCCTGCGTCAGAGATTGAATCCATTAATCCCGGTTCGTATCCAGATACTCATCCAGCTGTTGCTGAATGTCTTCCATCAGTTCCGCCAGCCCGGCGGTTTCCATCTCCTGACGCATTTTCGGAATTACCACATCCGGGTCCGAAGTGCCGGTACGAAGATCGGTGGCATAATTATTATAGATCGCAGTGATAGCTGCAATGATATCTTCCTTCCTGGTCTTGTCATAGACAAATCCCTTCGTCCGGCTCCGGATCGCATATTCCTCGTATCCTTCATAGACTTTCTTCCATTGCTCCGGATCCGCCAGGAAGTCACGGCTCACCGACTCGACGGAGGAATTCACCACGGACCCCATGGGATACAGAGGAACCATATACCGGCTGATCCCGGTTTCCGTTCTCAGTACAGTATCATTTTCCAGATAATCGAAGTGCTTCCCTTCGATCCCGTAGGCCAGTATGTCACGGAACGTCCGGTCCGTGTTCAGAAGCTCGATATATCTCAGCGCCGCCCGGGCCCTCTCCTCGCTGCAGGCAGCACAGATGGCAAGCATTGCGCCCTGCTCCGTGGCCCGGGAGAGGTAGGGACCGTCATAAATCGACGTCTTTACCTGAAATCCCCAGTCCGCCGGATTCGAGTACCCCTGATAACCTCGCCAGGCTACGCCGAAACGTACCGGAATCGTTTTATCGGAAGTCGTGGATTCCACCGCGGAAGCATCCGGCGCGATATAGCCCGCCTCGTACCATTGATGGAGCAGACGGTACCGTTTCATCAGCTCCTCGCTCTCCCACAGGGGAATCGCCCGGGGACTCCCCTCTCCTTCATAGGGAATGTAGATAATCGTGCTGATCACCCGTTCCAGGAAATTGGTAAACCCGGGAATTCCGGCTTTATCCATGGCCAAAGGATATTTATAAGGAAAATCTTCCTTATAAGCAGCGAGATAAGGTTCAATCTCTCCAAAAGCCATGCGCTCCGGGATCTCCATCCCCTTCTCGCCCTCAAAATAATCCGCGTTCAGCCGGAACATCATTTCAGAACCCATGTCCTTCAGGGTGGGAACTCCGTACAGATGCCCGTCCAGTTCCGCCGCCTCCCAGTAGTCCCCGATGGTATCATACAGAGCCGGCGTCTCCTCCTTCACCAGGTCCGTGATATCGTAGTAAAGGCCCTTGGCCGCATTGGTATCATAGGAATTCAGCCACTCACAGGTGAATACCATGTCATAGTACTCCCCGGAGGCCATGATCAGATTCAGCATTTCGGAAGGCTGAATCTCCAGATCCACCGTAACGCCGATCTCCCGGGCGGAGTAGGCATTGGCAGCCTCGATCACTTCCTTAAGATCCGCCGGCACGGAAGTCCCGTAGGTGACCCAGCGAAGATTGACCACTCCGTCCCCGGACGCCTCCCGCCGGCCACAGCCGCACATAAGGCCTGCCGCAAGCCCCGTCACAGCCAATATACTCCAGAATATTTTTCCCTTCCGGGATGAACTTTGCCGCATACTGCCCTCCTCACTCTTTCACCGCACCGATCGTCAGCCCCGTCTTCAGGAAACGCTGGAAGAAGGGGAAGAGGATCATGATCGGCAGTGTGACGATTACCACCATCGCCATCCGCATCGTAACGGTCGGAGGAACCACACTGTTCATTCCCGACAAATACTGGGCATCCCGGTTCATGGCCTGAATGCTGCGCTCCATATTGACCAGCACATACTGCAGCGGATAAAGCTCCGTGTGGTTGCTGTCGATATAGAGCAGAGCCGGGTACCAGCTGTTCCAGTAGGCGAAAATCTGAAAAACCGCCACCGTCATCACCACAGGCTTACAGATCGGCATCGCAATCATCCAGAAAATCTGAAAAGGATTCGCCCCGTCCAGCTTCGCTGACTCAATCAGCGCGTCCGGAATCGAAATGATAAAATAATTGCGGAGCATCATGAGATACCAGGTAGAGCAGAGCCCCGGCAGAATCAGAGCCAGATAGGTGTTCTTCAGATGAAGCACCTGAGTATTCACCATGTAAGTGGAAACCAGACCGCCGGAGAACAGCATGGGGATCATAAAGAAAATCATCAGCAGTTTGCTCTCAGCAAATTCCTTCCGGGAAAGCGCATAGGCGCAGGGGCACATGATGGCAAGCCCCAGCAACGTCCCCACCGCTGTAATCATCACGGAATTCAGGAAAGCCCTGGGGATCGTGGAACCCGACTCTCCCATGTACCGAAAGGCATCCAGTGAGAATTCATGGGGGATGAAACGGTAGCCATACTGAACCACGCTCTGCTCCGATGACACCGATGACATGATCACAAGAAGCACCGGCAGAAACGCCAGCACGATCAGAACTCCAAAAAACGCAACAGCCATCCGGTTCCCTTTTTTCGTAAGAGAACTGTCCTTCGGACGGACAAAACTGACTTTCCTCATACAGCTCCTCCTTCCTTACAGCAGGGCACTGGCCGGATCCACTTTCCGGATGATGACATTTGACACGATCAGCAGCACACATCCCACCGCGCTCTGCAGGAAGGCTGCCGCCGAGGAGAAGCTGAAGTTGGCCTGCTGCATCAGAGCCTTATACACATATACATCCATGGTCTGAGTTATCTCCTGCAGTGCACCGGAGTCCATCGGTACCTGATAGAACAGACCGAAATCACTGGAGAGAAGGCTTCCGATGCTGAGGATGAAAATCGTGGCGATCGTTGGTCGCAGCATGGGCAGGGTGATGAAACGGACTTTCTGCCAGAAGGTGGCTCCGTCCAGGGAGGCACTCTCGTACAACGTCCGGTCGATCGCCGTGATCGAGCAGAGGTAGATTACCAGAGAATAGCCGCAGCTTTTCCAGATCCCCACAAGGATCAGAATCAGCCGCCAGTACTGCGGTGACTGATACCACTGAATCCCCTCCCGCCCCAGGAAACGGAGAATCGAATTGATCTGCCCCTGGTCCGTCGCCAGGAAACCGTATACACAGTATCCCACGATTACCCAGGAAAGGAAGTAAGGCAGCACCAGCGCCATCTGCACCAGCCCCGTGAATTTTTTCTGATGAATCTCCGAGAGGATCACCGCCAGAAATACCGGAATCACAATCCCCGCTACCAGAAAGATCACATTATAGAAGAGAGTATTTCCCAGAATCGCCAGACTCTGGGGATTCCGGAACAGATAGGAGAAATTCCGCAGCCCCACCCAGGGACTGTGGATGAAAAGATTCTCCAGAAGAGACCGCCCCGGCACCGGAGTGAACTCCTTAAAAGCAAAGAAAATACCAAACAAGGGAAGGTAACAGAACAGGCCGAACCAGATCACCGCCGGCAGCGCCATCAGACGCAGCTGCCGGTTCTCCCGCCTCCGGCTCCGGGAAAAAGAAGATTTTCTCATATACAGCCACCGATTCACTTTCGAGACATATTTATCCGACTACACTGTCATTTTACCCCTTATTCTTCCTTTTCACAAGATGCTTATAGAAGCGAAAGAAGACGATTCTACCTCTCCTCCGAACAGAGCGAATCCCCCGGAATCCGCAGCTGCAGATATATCCCCGATCGGAAATGAGTCAGAAGGGACGGTTCTTTTTGACTCATTGCACGCAATGAGTCAAAAAGAACCGTCCCTTCTGTCTCACCGGGGGGCTTCTCCCGGGTTCCCGCCTCCCGCCTCTCTGTCTGCGGGGGCGTTCTCTCTCTCCTTCCCATTCGAGTTTCTGTCCTCGGGAGGATTTTCGTTCTGCCTCTCATCAGTATTCGGAGGATCCACCGGAACCTCTTCTTTCTGTCGTTCCTCTTCCTCGGGAGCGTTTGTTTTCGGATCGTCCTGTGTCCGTTCCTGGGGCTTGTCTGCCTCCCGCTCATCGGTTTGGTTATTCTGCCTTCTTTCCGGCATTTCCTGATCCGGGTTTCCCTGCCCCTGATCTTCCTTGTCCTCTTTCGGAGCTCCCTGACTGTTTTTGTCCCTGTCCTGTTCCTCCGGGGCTGCCGACCCGGCTTCGTCATCCCGTCTGGGAGGATGTTTTTTCTGGATCCGGTCGAAGCTGTCGCGCAGAGCCTCCTTTGTCCGGTCATCCCGGGTCCGGATCTCTGCCTGTATTTCCATGTCTGTATCTTCCGGGGCAAGCCCTCTCTCTTCCAGGATATCGAAGGTCTGATCCAGTGCGGATTCAAAGCCCTCTCTTCGCAGCATCTCATTCAGTTCTTCGGCCAGTTCTTTCGAAGTATCATCCAGTGCCCTGACCCGAAGTACCTGATTTCTGCGGTTCAGCTCATACTCGATCGCCGGTCCGTTGCTCAGCTGTACGGCCGCATAGACGATGGTATTATTGTAAGAATAGGTTCCCGTGCCGATGATCAGACAGGCGGCCGCCGCCGCTGCCACAAATCGTTTCATCCCGCGGGACATCTGCTTCCGCTTCTTCCACTCAATGGTCTCTCCCACGGTATACACTTTACGTACTTTCTGGAACGAACCATCCTCCGTCAGGATTACGGACATACCGTTTTTCGATTCCAATACCACTGCTTTCATCCGTATCCCTCCTTTCAGATTGCCAGGGCCAGCAGCAAAACCATCAGGGCACCCGGCACTGCGCCGCGGCCTGCTGCAGGATGGCTCACATCATTTACCACCACGTCTCTCAGATATTCGGAAATCTCCGGATACTCACCGGTGAGTATCAATGCACAGGTAATGATATATCGGCGGTGCCGGTCCAGGATCTTTTTGCTCACACCGGAATATTCCATCAGATCTCTCATCGGAAGACTCCGGCGGTCTTCCAGTTTCTGCACCAGAATCGGATGCTCCAGCATCGCCCGGATCGCCTTCCGGCATGCCACCCTGGTCTTTCCCGCCTTCGGGGAACAGTCCGGAAGATCAAAGAAGGAAAATCCATATCGGTTCAGTTCCTGCCCCAGCGCCTCAATCTCCAGCTGCACCAACGTCTGCTCCGGGCCGTTTCCCCGGGATCGCTCCGCCGCCCTCTCGCTGATTTCATAATCCATGGCAGAGACATTCTCTTCGTCGATATCGCTATCCAGCGTATCACCACCCACCGGAATCTCCCGGGCTCTCCGCCTCTCTTTTTTCATATGGTCCAGGATCCGCCGCCGGATGACCATCGCGGCAAAACTGTGAAAATTTCCTTTGGATTCTTCATAGGCCTGAACCGCCTCATAGAACGCAAGCAATGCGACCGACCATTCCTCGTCGCTCTCCGACACGAAATGACCCGCCGCATAATAGGCCTGTTTTCTTATAAAGCGTTTCTCTTCCTCTGCCAGCCGGTCAAAGATTTCCCGGTCAAATTTGGCTGCCAGCGCCCTGCGTTCCAGATCCTCCATATGTCTGTCCCCCATTCTGTTTATCTCGGAAGCAGATAAGACTTCCACCTCTGCAGGTGAAAGTTCGGACGAAGCCTGTCTCGGTGGGAGTCCAATCTTCTTCCGAGATAAATGCTCCGCAAAGATGCGCACGTGTGCGGAACGGAAGGTGCCATACGGCACCCCGCACACGGCGCGCAAGACTCGCAAGCGAGTCCTGAAATTATATTCGACTCCGGGAAGAAAAAAAATGGGGTTAATTTAGATTTTCTCTCATTATTTGTGGCGTTTCTGGTAATCTTCCCGGATCGGCGCCAGCATTGCTTCATCATCAAGCATCTCTTCCATGGCCTGAGCGGAGGATGCCATTCTTGCGCAGCGAACCACGTCGGATACCACCTGGTAGTTCAGTTTAGTCCCGGCACTGTCATTTTCAAAATTGACGGCCCGGCTGGCGTGAATCCCGAACCGGCCGGCTTCCTTCACCGCATCGATGTTGGCTCCCAGGAACAGAAATTCCCAGTGATACCGCTCTTTCTGATGCTCGATCATCTGCCGCACCCTGTCATAGGTATATTGCCGGCTGGCATTTTCCATGCCGTCCGTGGTGATAATGAAGATGGTCTTCTCCGGCACATCCTCTTCTCTCGCATATTTGTGAACATTTCCGATATGATGGATGGCTCCACCCACGGCATCCAGCAGAGCCGTGCAGCCCCGCACATAATATTGCCTGTCGTTCATCGGCTCTACCTTCCGGATATCCACCCGGTCGTAGAGCACCTCCACCTGATCATCAAAGAGAACCACCGAGACATAGGCCTCGCCCTCTTCCTTCTTCTGTTTCTCGATCATGCCGTTGAAGCCGCCGATCGTATCCGCCTCCAGGCCGCTCATGGACCCGCTCCGGTCCAGTATCATCACCAGTTCAGTCAAACCCTTTTTCATATTGCGCCCTCCTTGTTCTTTGGTAATACAAAGATAGCAGAAAACGGGCTGCGGGAGGTCGCTCTCCGGGCGACATCTGTGAAAGGCTTCGTCTGCACTCCCACCTGCAGAGGGGGGCTCCTCATCTCCTTGCGAGTCATAAACTCGGAAGGAGATGAATTTATCCCATCTCCGAACCCAGCGTCGGCTGGTCAAATTCGAACAACAGAATGTTGACATCATAGATATTATACATGTGGTTCTCTATACAGTATTCCACGATCAGATCGAACTTGCTGTTGGGGGAAAATGCCATACCGGCTCTCTGCAGGAGATCCATGGTCTCATCCAGATCCAGCCGCAGGGCAATCGCCAGCGCCAGTGCTGTCTTCTTTTTGGGCGTGTAATCGGCATTGCACCGGATCTTGGAAAAGAGCTTACGGTCGATGTTGGCTTTCTTATATACTTCCGCATCGGTCAGCCCCCGCTCATCGATGAGATGCAGCAGCCTCTCCTGGAAACTGTCTTCCTTCTTTGCCATCAGACCGACCAGCCGGTCCCGGAGGCTCAGTTTTCTGAGGGAAGATTTTTTCTGGCCAAGGACACCGGAGACACGCAGGGAAGGCTCTGCCGTCTTCGGCGAGGCAGGTTTTGCCATATCCGGATGGACAGATTCTTTTCCGGATGCTGTATAGTCTGCCACCGATGGAGCCGTCTGTGAGAACTCTGCTACCGATGGAGCTGCCTGTGAGAACTCTGTCACCGAAGGAGCCAGGTCTGAGAATTCCTCCGGGCCTTCCGGAGGCCGGGAAACATCATACTCCGAAAGATCCGGGAGTTCGGCGGTGTCTTCCATATCAGAGTTCCCCGGCCAGAGGTTCTCCGATGCGATACGATCTGCCCTCTTCTCCCTGGCCTCATCCAGAGACCCCAGCCAGTCTTCTTCTGCGTCCCATCGGCGAGGCTCATACGATGCTTCCGTTTTCCCATACTGCTCTCTCTGGCGGCGGAAATCATAGGGTGGTTCCGATGTCCCATACTGCTCCCTCCGGCGGCGGAAATTGTACGACGGTTCGGAGGTCCCGTACTCCTCCTGCCGGCGGTGATCCACGTAGTTCTCGTCGATAAAGGCCGCAACTTCATCCACCAGGGCGGAGGAGAGGGCAAAGGCGTTCTTATCAAAAACCACCAGTGTGACATCCATCTCGCAGTCACCAAGGAAATCCTCTGTCACCCGACAGGCTATCTCCAGCGCCTTATCCTTCGGAAATCCATAGACGCCGGTGGCGATCAGCGGAAAGGCAATGCTCTCACATCCCAGCTGCCGGGCCAGCAAGAGAGACTTCCGGTAACAGGACGCCAGAATCGCATACTCTCCCCGGTCCCCGCCCTGCCAGGCCGGCCCCACCGTATGGATAATGTATTTTGCCGGGAGGTCAAAGGCCGGCGTCACCGCGGCCTCCCCCGGGTGGATCCGGCCGATCTTTCTCCTCTCCGCCAACAGAGCCTCCCGGCCTGCTGCCTCGTAGATGGCCTGATCCGTACCCCCGGCACAGATCGGTTCGGGATTGGCGGTATTCACGATCGCATCCGCCGAAACCTTCGTTATATCATTCCTTATTATGCTGAAAGGCACAATATCACCTTACTTTCATAAATTTATATGGTCAGATACGTCGATTCTATCACAATGGCAGGTGAACTGACAAGATAAGTACCGCCATCTCCGACTTCAGAGAATATTCCGTTCTGCATCCCGGAAAATTTGCCCGGTATACCGGCTTCTCGGAAAGTGAAGTAAAAAGGTTGTGTCGAAAACATAAGATGGCCTATCAAGAACGCCTCGGCGTTCTTGCCGCGCCGCGCAAGGTGCGAAGCACC
>CAMOYN010000023.1 GCA_946630035.1 uncultured Lachnospiraceae bacterium | reverse complement strand
TCAAGAAGGTTGACAAGGCAGATCTGGATGAGGACTACGGTAAAAACAAATATAAACTGCATTACATCTACCGTGAGTTCACAGTCGATTTCTTCAGGATGGATATCACTACCCTTCCGAAGAACGCATCTTCACTGAAATTCAGCAAAAACAGCGCTTATATCATGTCTCTGTGTCTGTCCTACCGGGTCAATCTCGGTCTGTCACTGCGCAAGACTGCGCAGGCCATGAAAGACATTCACGGCATCTCCATTTCCCACCAGATGGTCGCCAACTACTGTAAAACAGCTGCCATCTGTATCAAGCCCTTTGTCGATACCTATCCTTACGAGAAGGGATCCACCTTTGCCGCTGATGAGACTTACATCAAAGTCCGCGGCATCAAAGGCTATATCTGGCTGATCATCAACGCGGCAACCCGAGCTGTGATCGGATATCAGGTTTCTGATAATCGGGGCGTCGGCCCCTGCATTATGGCGATGCGTATGGCCTTCCAGCATCTGAAAGAGCTTCCCAAAGATTTCCGCTTCATCGCTGATGGTTACAGTGCATATCCTCTTGCCGCTCAACAGTTCTTCCATGAATTCGGTGAGAAGTTTAAGTTCGAAATCACCCAGGTCATCGGCCTTATGAATGATGATGCTGTTTCAAAAGAATTCAGACCATACAAGCAGATGATCGAGCGCCTTAACCGTACCTACAAAGCCTCTTACCGTCCAACAAACGGATTTGATAACTACGACGGCGCCAACTATGATCTCGCGCTTTGGGTAGCCTACTACAACTTCTTACGCCCGCATAAGCTGCATCAGTTCCAGCCACCAGTCAGAAATGACATCATCGAAAACGGCGAAAACATGCCTGGTAAATGGCAGCTGCTGATCTTTCTTGGCCAGCAAACCATAAAGAAGATGCAAGAAGGTGCCGCCTAAGCGGGAGCGGGAGCACAGTCAAGGGTCTGCCCGTGAAGCGGGATGCGATTTTATGTTCACGCCGAAGGCGGGAAGGATAAAGAGCACCCTTGACGGAGCGACACGGAATATCCTCTTGCAAAGGAAAGGAAGAATCTTCCTTTCCTGCTTCCCGGCGAGGGCGGGTCTGGGCGGAGCCCAGGGCTCGGGTCAAGGGACGAGTCCCTTGCGGGTTCTTAGGGCAGAGCCCTAAGCCCTCGGAGAGCCTTCAAACACTTACAACCTGAACTTTAGGTGCCACTTTGAGTCGGGGTGGGGCCACTGTTTTTGCATGCCGAAAACGTAAATGGGGCGGGCGAAAAGTGGCACGTATTGTATCGAAATACAAGCAGATATCATTTTTCAAGGTTCTTCGGAGCCATTTCTTTTGGCTTTGTGTTTTCATAGATCACTTGACACTACCTGCGGAAGGTGCTTCGCACCCGATGGTGGTTCCCGCCGCCGGGACCTGTCCCCGGTGGAGGCCCGGTGGCTGAACCCGCCAGCGGGACCTGTCCCCGGTGGCGGTTAGTATACTTCGGGGATCCGGGCGGACAGCAGGGGGAGCTGTCGGCGGATCCGGTCGTTTTCCCGGAAGTCGATTTCTGTATAGAGGGTGGTTTCTGTGGTGTCGGCTCTGGTGATGATGTTTCCCCAGGGGCCGCAGATAATCGAGTTGGCGTAGGATACGTAGGGCCCGTTTTCGTCCCGGGCGGGGGCGCATCCTACCGTGAAGAGCTGATTGTCTACGGCGCGCTGCCGGAAGAGCAGTTCCCAGTGGGCCGGTCCGGTGGTCATGTTGAATGCGGCGGGGGCGATGATCATCTGTGCGCCTTCCAGGGCCATGTGCATAGACAGTTCGGGGAAGCGCATATCGAAGCAGATGCAGAGTCCGATTTTTCCCCAGGGGGTGTCAAATACGGTGCACTGATCGCCACGGGTGAAGGTATCGGATTCACAGAATTTCTGACCGCCTTCCACATTTATGTCGAAGAGGTGTACTTTTCTGTGGCGGGCAATCCGCACTCCCTGTGGATCGTAGACGAAGGAGGTGTTGTAGATCTTCCCTTCGCAGCTCTCGGGCATGCTCCCTGCCACCAGAACCACCTTGGATTCCGCGGCGGCCCGGGCCATCTCGGCAGATACCAGGCTTCCCTCCGGTTCCGCATTCTTCAGAAAGCTCTCATTTGTGTAGGGGCAGCAGAACATTTCCGGCAGAACGATCAGTTCTGCGCCTTCCTCCGCCGCATGCCGGATCCTCTCCGATGCGTGGCGGACATTTCCCCGCTTATCCTCCCCAACCTTCAGCTGAATTACCGCAATTTTCATAAGTCCCCCTGTCAAGAACACCTCGGCGTTCTTGTCGCGCCGCGCAAGGTGCAAAGCACCTTCCTTATTGCGCAGCTGCGATCCGCCGGAGGCTTTATTCTCCGAATACATTATTCCCGGTATAATCCTGCGAATTCTTTCCGGTCCCGGACGATCAGGATGAAAGTGAGCAGAATCATCACTGCGCCGAGAAGGAAGATACCGCCCCAGGCATAAGCGGTCCCTAAATGATCGTACAGCTGTCCGGCCATCATCTGGATGACGGCGATAAAAACCGCCTGGGAGACGGCGATCAGGCCGTTGATCCGTCCGCGGTGACTGGCCGGGATACGGCGCGAAAGATACGGACTCCACGCCAGCATCATGAAGATTTCTCCCCAGGTGAAGATCATCATGGAAATATAATACAGCGGAATGATTCCGGGGAACAGGACGAACAGCCCAAATCCCAGCAGAACCAGAAAATGGCTGATCAGCATTTTCCTGCCTTCGCTGCTCCGGTAGAACAGCTTCGTAATGATGGGCGTGAAAACAACCACGATGATGCAGTTCACGCTGAAAACCGTTCCGTAAATGACGGCGCCCTGTTCGCCGTGGATCCGTCCGAGATCCAGCGGCATCAGAATATTGGCCTGCTGATACACGCCACTGTAGATACCGTACATGGCCACGAACACCAGCAGCAGGCTCCGTTCTTTCAGAATCTTCCAGAGACTCTCCGCCTCCCGGCGATCCTGATAAACCGCCTGGGCCGCGTCCGCTTCCCCATTTTCTTCTTCCGGCCGGATGTCCCGGACAAAGAAAATAATGAGAACGGTGGAGCAGGCGATGGATATTCCGCTGATCAGGAAACTGAGCCAGAGATAATTCCGGAACAATATCCCGGCGATCGTCGGTGACAGAACCAGCCCCAGATTTCCCGCCAGATACTGGAGGGAATAGGCCCGCTCCCGGTCTTTCGTTTTGGACAGATCCGCAATCAGAGCGTTATAGGAAGGATATTCCATGTTCTGACAGATGGATGCCACATAGATCATGCCGAGGGAGAAGAAGGATAATGGGATGAAACCGCAGATCAGGTAGCAGACGATGGAGATCAGGTCACAGACAACAATAATGAATTTTTTATTGAAGCGATCCGCCAGTTTCCCTCCGATCAGATTGACCGGCATCATAAGCAAGCTGGCTACCGCCATCAGCATGCTGATCTGCCCGGCACCCAGGCCCATTTTCTGATTCAGAATCATGGTCATCATCGGCCAGATCATTCCGCCCAGGCTGGTCACGATCCGCCCGAAACAGAGAACGTATATTTCTCTTCTCAAGCCTCTGTACAGGGACAACATAGGGAAAGGCTCCTCTCACATTACCGTGGGTTTATGCACCAGAGTCCAGGTTCATCAGCCCGGTTCCGCTCCGGGTTTGTGCCCGAGCTGCCAGAATGCCACGGCGCTGGCGGCGGCTACGTTCAGGGAATCGACGCCATGATACATGGGAATTTTGATGGTATCGTCGCAGGCGGCCATGGTGTCTGCCGCCAGTCCGTCGCCCTCGGTTCCCAGAACCACGGCCAGTTTTTCCTTTTCGGTCAGTTTCGGATCATCGATGCTCACCGAATCATCCCGCAGCGCCATTGCCACGATATGAAATCCCTGCTCATGCAACTCTGACATCGCGGGACCGGGCCAGTCTTCGGCAGAGGGAAGAATCGTCCAGGGTATCTGGAATACCGTTCCCATGCTGACGCGAACTGCCCGTCGGTACAGGGGATCGCTGCAGCCCGCTGTCAGCAGAATCGCATCCATGCCCAGAGCCGCCGCGGAACGGAAAATAGCCCCCACATTGGTCGGATTCACCACATTTTCCAGGACAACCAGGCGCCGGACTTTTGGATCCACCTTCGGCTCCGGCGGCACGCTGCCAGCAGTTTTCCCTGCAGGATCGGTCTCCGGCTCCAGCAGCACGCTACCGGCAGTTTTCCCTGCAGGATCGGTCTCCGGCTCCGGCAGCACGCTACCGGCAGTTTTCCCTACAGGCTCTGTCTCCGGTTTCAGCAGTTCTGTCAGCGTGGGGAGGGGCTTCCGGCGCATGGCGCAGAGCATCCCCCGGGTGAGGGAGAGTTTCTCCTGGGAAAATCCTGTCAGCCGGTTCATGGTGGCTGGATCTGCCGTGTAAACCGGAATATCTCCCAGTCTCGGCAGCAGACGGCTGGCGCTGTCGGTCAGGTGACGTTCCTCCATCAGGACGGAAATCGGTTCATATCCTGCATTCAGCGCCCGCTCGATTACATTGGGGCTTTCTGCTATAAATAAGCCAAGATCCGGTTCGTAATAATGCAGAAGCTGGGGTTCAGACAGGCGGTCATAGAGCTGAAGTTCCGGAATCTCCCAATTGGTTACATTAATTCTATTCATTTGATGAGCCTCCGGCTTCTTTCTGTTTCGCCGCCAGTCCTGTGCCAGTCCGGTGGGATCGTTCCCCAGGTTATTCCAGGTGCTTTGCCGCTAGCCCCGGGCTTTTTTCCCCAGGCGGTCCAGCAGTTCCGCTACCATACAGCCTACCGCTTCGAATTCCATATAGTCGGTGACAAACTGGTCCACCAGTACCGACAGCTGAGCCGGGAATTCATCGTCTGCGTCGTAGAACTGCAGACGTACCGGGATCTGGGGCATCATGTGAAATTCCCAGGCGGTATCCCCGCCGGAGATCTTCTCTCCGCCCAGGGACCGGCAGGCGGCCTCCAGTTCCGGAATCTGTCCGGTGAAATCCCGGGCAAAGGCTTCCAGCAGAGGATCGGTCCGGTTTCCACTCCGGATCCGCACCGGATCCAGGGAGGATTCCGGCACCCAGACACCGGCGTGCCGGGGATTTTCCTTGCAGCCTCCCAGGATATGATAGACCACCAGTGCTTCATTCATATAAAGCAGGTCCATCCAGCCATCCTCGGTGGTGTGCTCCGCTATTTCCTCTTCCGGCTGCCCCGGTACCGGACCGGCCGGTTTCTCCAGCACACCGTCTGCCCGCCGAAGCCGGTAATCGCCCCCGAAATACCGCACATAGACGTAGTCCTCATTGTACGATAGTCCCAGAGCTTCCGCTGCCACTTTGGGATCATAACCGGAAAAGACCTGCCTCCACTTCAGGCAGGCCGCTTCCCCATCTGTAAATAAAAAACCGATATTACGAAGCGCATGTAACCCCGACATCGCAACCTCCCACCGTGGAACGCAGGGGACGGTTCCTCCGTTCCATTATTTTATACTTGTCCTGTTATATTTCTCTGCGTCCATAGGGATCTGGAACGCAGGAACCGTCCCCGCGTTCCGCCTAAGACAGTAATTTCTGAAGTTCTTCGGCGAGTTGTGCCTCGGAGAGAATCTGGATGGCATCCATGCCGCAGGCGCGGGAGCCTTCCACATTTTCCTCCCGATCATCGAAGAAAAGGCATTCTTCCGGTTTCAGATCATATTTTCTGAACAGTGCCTGGTAGATCGGTGCGTCCGGTTTTATCTCGTGGATCTCATAGGAGAACATCTGACCGTCCAGGTCGCGGAAGAAGGTCGCTCCGGCTGCTTTCGCGTGTACCGAGAACATATAGCTGGAATAATTGGACAGCAGATAGATCCGATAGCCGGCCAATTTGCACTGATGTACCATTTCCCAGATGTCCGGCCGCGGGGTCGGCATCAATTCTATGTGGGAGAAGAACCAACGGATGTCTTCCTCGTCCTCCGGGTAGCGAGCTACATACTGCTCCACCACCTCGTCGTAGGAAAGATTCTCCAGATCCAGTTGTTTCCAGAGGGGATCCAGGAAAATCCTGGTGCCGAACTCGATCCCGCGCTCTTCGCTCATGCCGCGATCGACCCGAAGCATGTCCTTCCAGCGATAGTCCAGCAGCACTCCCCCCACATCAAATACCAGATTTCTATATTTCATTTCAGATTTCAAAGTCAATGCAGGTGCGGGATTTGGTGTAGGGACGCACTTTTCCGTTTGCCACGGCCACATGTTCCGGATGAACGGCGTAATTCTTCAGAGCCTCCGGGCTTTCGATTACGCTGTCCAGCATCACATCCGCATTGGAGGAGGGCAGACGATCGATCTGCACATGGGCTGAGATCAGTCCCGGCACCTTTCCTACCAGACCTTCCAGTCCCTCTTTGATTCCTTTACGGATATTCATTTTCTCTTCTTCCGAGAACTCGTCCTTCAGCTGCCACAAAATAACATGCTTAACCATAGAAACCTCCTTGTGGATCTCATGGATCTCGTTGATTTTATTGATCTTGTTAATTTTATTGATCTTGGATCTTTTGATTTCAATCTGTAGTTTATCATACCGTCCAATTCATGACAAGTGCCGCCGGAAACGATTTTCCTCCGGCTCCCCTTGTCAAAAGAAGGAAAAGGTGATATGATAGCGCCAGTGCATAACGTTATATATCATTATGTTTTTACCAGGAGGAAAAAAGCATGTTTCAGCAAAACCTTTCTATCTGTCAGGAAGTCTATGAGGCCATCGAAACAGCACTGATCTCCCGCGCTCAGGTCGGCGGCCTCCGGCATGTCGTCTGGATCGGGGCCGGAGGCTCACTGGGGGGATTCTACGCTGCCCAGTATTTCTGTGATCACGAAATGAAGACCATCACTTCCCACTGTTTTACCAGCAATGAGTTCGTTTTTGCTCCACCGGCCTTTGTCGGCACCGACACCCTGGCGGTAGTCTGCTCCATGCGGGGAACGCCGGAAACGGTGGAAGCGGCCCGAACAGCGAAAGATAAAGGCGCATTCGTAATCGGACTGTATGTACAGCCCTCCACTCTGACAGAGGTATGTGATATCAACATTGCCTATGAGAGCATTGCCCTGGACGAAAGCCGCACCGAGAGGGTGAATTCCTCCATTGCCCTGAATCTGGCGATCCACCTGGCCCATGCCGCGGAAGGATATGCCCACTACGACGATGCCATGAAAGCCTTTGCCATGGCGGACGTACTCTACCGAAAAGCCGTGGATCACTGCCTGCCACTGGCAGACACCTGGGCTCTTGCACACCGCGGCGAGAAAACCATCTACGTCATGGCCAGCGGCCCTTCCTTCGGCTCCGCCTACATCTTCTCCATCTGCAACCTGGAAGAAATGCTCATGATCGACTCCCCCGCCATCAACTGCTGCGAGTTCTTCCATGGCCCCTTTGAAGTGATCGATCCGGAGAAACCGGTATTCCTCCTGGTCTCCTCCGGAAGAACCCGTCCACTGGACGAACGAGCCATAAAGTTCCTGAACACCTACGGCGGCCGCAAGGTATATTTGCTGGATGCCGCAGAACTCGGGATCGATGAAATGCCGGAGACCGTAAAGGAGTACTTCCATCATGTCCTTTTCTCTCCGATACTTAACAATGTATATATGAGGGCCCTCTCCCGGACGATCGGAAAAGACTACACCACCCGCCGTTACATGTGGAAAGTGGAATACTGACGAGACAGAAGGGACGGTTCTTTTTGACTCATTGCAAGCAATGAGTCAAAAAGAACCGTCCCTTCTGTCTCGTTTATTTTGCAGTCAGGGTGGCAAGCTGTTTCTGTACCTGCTCCATCATGCTGGTGTATTTTTCCAGTTTGGCGCGTTCTTCGGCGATCTTCTCGGCGGGTGCCTTGCTGACGAATCTCTCGTTGGAGAGCATTCCGTTGGAGCGTTTGAGTTCGCCGGCGAGTCTCTTTTCTTCCTTCTGCAGGCGGGCGATCTCTTTTTCGATATCGACGAGTTCGGCGAAGGGCATGTACATTACGGCGTCGGCGGTGACGGCGGATACGGCGTCATCTGCGATGCTGGTCTTGTCGGCCTGGATGGTCACCTCGGCGGCGTTGCCCAGGGCGCGGAAGAAGGCTTTGCTGGTCTCGAAGGCGCGGCGTACTTCTTCTTTTTCGGATACTACGAAGACATCGGCCTTCTTGCTAGGCGGTACGTTCATGGAGGAGCGTACGTTCCGGATGGCGCGGACGGCTTCTTTCATCCGCTCGATGCGGTCTTCCACCTCGGCGAAGTTCCAGTCTTCGCGGTACTCCGGCCAGGAAGAAACCATGATGGACTCTTCGGCATCCTGCAGGTTGCAGAAAATTTCCTCGGTGATGAAGGGCATGTAGGGATGCAGCAGCTTCAGTGCCTGGATCAGAACGGTCTTCAGGGTCCAGCAGGCAGCGGCCTTGCTCATGACGTCCCCGGACTGATAGAAGCGGGGCTTCACCATCTCGATGTACCAGTCGCAGAATTCCTCCCAGATGAAGTCATATACTTTCTGCATGGCGATACCGAGCTCGAATTTGTCCAGATTTTCGGTGACATCCTTCGCCAGGCGGTTCGCCTTGGAGAGAATCCATTTGTCCTCATCGGCCAGATCGGCGAGGGTAACGGCGGAGGTGTCCACGCCCTCCATATTCATCATGATAAACCGGGAGGCATTCCACACCTTGTTGGCAAAGTTCCGGCTGGCTTCCACACGCTCCCAGTAGAAACGCATGTCGTTGCCGGGCGCATTTCCGGTGATCAGCGTCATACGCAGAGCATCGGCGCCGTATTTGTCAATAACCTCCAGCGGGTCAATGCCGTTGCCCAGGGATTTACTCATCTTACGGCCCTGGGAATCGCGCACCAGGCCGTGGATCAGCACGGTATCGAAGGGGCTCTTTCCGGTCTGCTCATAGCCGGAGAATACCATCCGGATGACCCAGAAGAAGATAATGTCATAGCCGGTGACCAGTACATTGGTCGGGTAGAAATAATCCAGCTCGGGGGTCTTGTCCGGCCATCCCAGGGTGGAGAAAGGCCACAGCGCGGAGGAGAACCAGGTGTCCAGCGTATCCGGATCCTGGGTCAGATGGGTGCAGCCGCATTTCGGGCAGACGGTCGGGGCTTCCTTGGAAACCACGATCTCACCGCACTTATCACAGTAGTAGGCCGGAATCCGGTGGCCCCACCACAGCTGACGGGAAATGCACCAGTCGCGGATATTTTCCAGCCAGTGCATGTAGGTCTTACCGAAACTCTCGGGAACGAACTTCAGCTCCCCGGTCCGCAGCGCCTCCATCGCGGGCTTCGCCATTTCCTCCATGGCAACGAACCACTGTTTCTTCACCATGGGCTCGACGGTGGTCTTGCAGCGGTCATGGGTTCCCACGTTATGAACGTGCTTCACAACCTTCACCAGCAGACCCTGCTGCTCCAGCTCTTCCACCATCACGCGGCGCGCCTCATAACGATCCATGCCGCAATATTTGCCGCCATTTTCATTGATGGTGGCATCGTCATTCAGAATATTGATCTCTTCCAGGTTATGGCGTTTGCCAACCTCGAAGTCGTTCGGGTCATGGGCCGGCGTGATCTTCACACAACCGGTTCCGAACTCCTTATCTACGTAAGAATCCGCGATCACCGGGATCACACGATCCGTCAGCGGCAGTTTCAGCATTTTACCCACCAGATGGGTATATCTCTCATCCTCCGGATTCACTGCCACCGCGGTATCACCCAGCAGAGTCTCGGGACGGGTGGTCGCAATCTCAACGAATCCATCCTCACCCACGATCGGATATTTGATGTGCCAGAAATGCCCCTCCTGCTCCTGATATTCCACCTCGGCATCGGAGATGGAAGTCTGGCAGACCGGGCACCAGTTGATGATCCGGGAGCCCTTGTAAATGTAACCTTTTTCGTGCAGGCGGATGAATACTTCCTGCACCGCCTTGGAGCAGCCCTCATCCATGGTAAACCGCTCACGGTCCCAGTCCGCGGAGGAACCCATCTTCTTCAGCTGGGAAATGATCCGGCCGCCGTATTCTTTCCGCCAGGCCCAGGCACGCTCCAGGAAACCGTCACGACCCAGATCCTCCTTCTCAATCCCCTCTTCCTTCAGCTTCGCGATGATCTTGACTTCGGTCGCGATGGAAGCATGGTCCGTCCCCGGCTGCCACAGAGCAGAATAGCCCTGCATTCTCTTATAACGGATCAGAATATCCTGCATCGTATTATCCAGCGCATGGCCCATGTGCAGCTGCCCGGTGATGTTGGGCGGCGGCATCACAATCGTAAAGGGTTTCTTCTTCGGATCCACTTCGGCATGGAAATATTTCTTATCCAGCCATTTCTGATACAACCGGTCCTCGATCTCGGACGGATTGTACGTCTTACTCAGTTCTTTTGCCATAATCAAACTCCTGTACTGTATACTCGTGTTTTATAAAATAAAAGCGCCCCCTGCACATAATTGCACAAAGGGCGAAAACATCCGCGGTACCACCTTTATTCGGTCTCATCATGTCCGTAACGAGGACGACTCGGGAAACGCTAACAGAGTCACTCATCCCTTCAGCGACCGATCTGTCTCAGACGCTGAAACAATCTCCTTCACATCTCCGGCTCCGAAGCGACCTTCCATCCGTCCTGCCCAGGCAGCCTCTCAGCCAGTGAACTGCCCTCTCTGTGGAGCGGTATCCGATGTACTCCTCTTCATCCACGCCAATCTATAATTTACTCATTCTATAGTTTTTGCTGTTTCCTACTTACTATAGTAGGACTTTCCCCGTTTGTCAAGCATTTTTCCCACCCCCGGTGAGTCAGAAGGGACGGTTCTTTTTGACTCATTGGGAGACAGGGGACGTACCTTTGTCTCCTTTTTGAGGAGACAAAGGTACGTCCCCTGTCTCCAACCTGTCTCCAACCGCTGCTTACGTTTCGACGGGGAGCCATTTTACGAATTTCAGGTAGAAGGCGTAGAATATGGTGCTCATCAGCCAGGTTAGCGGGTATGCCGTGTAGATCATCACGATTTTGGGGATGAAATGAACGGCGATCGTGATGTAGGTGACGCGGAAGACGCACCAGATGCAGAGCATGACCATCATGGGGACGATGGCTTTGCCTGCGCCGCGGAGTACGCCGGCAGCGGAGTAGCTGAGGGCGAGGAGGAAGTAGAACAGTACCACGTACCGGGTTCTCTCCACGCCGAAGGCGATAACCTCCGGATCGCGGTTGAAGGCGGCGATGAGCCAGGGGGCGAAGACGTACAGGATAATGCCTACTGTCTCGGCGATGGCCACGCAGGTGATGGTCCCGAAAATGGCGCCTTTAAAGACGCGGTCCATTTTTTTCGCGCCGATGTTCTGACTGACGAAGGTGGGCAGGGCCATGGAGAAGCAATTGATCGGGAGGAATACATAGGCCTCCAGTTTATTGTAGGCGCTGCATCCTGCCATGGCCAGCTTCCCGAACGCATTGATATTTGCCTGCACCACCACATTTCCGATGGAAATGATGGAATAATGAAGACCCGAAGGTACGCCATTCTTCAGGATCTGCCCCAGCATTTCCCGGTCAAAGCGGATCTGTGAGGGCACCAGCCGGTACTCCTCGGTGCTTTTCAGCAGCCGCCGCAGGCAGAGAATGCTGCTGAGGGCCTGGGATACGATAGTAGCAAAAGCCGCCGCTCCGATCCCCATTCCGAGAACCGCCACCAGGAACAGATCCAGTACAATGTTCAGGATCGAGGAAATGATCAGGTAGATCAGCGGATGGCGGCTGTCCCCCACGGACTGGAGGATTCCCACCAGGCAGTTGTACATGACAAAGGCCAGGGATCCGCAGAAATACACCTGATAATAGAGGACGGAATCGTGATAGACCTCCGCCGGCGTGCCCATCCAACGCATCAGATGGGGAGAAATGCCCACGCCGAGAATCGTCAGAAAGACACCGGACACCAGCCCCAGCGCCACCGAAGTGTGCACCGCCCGCTGCGTCCCCTCCGTATCCTCCGCGCCGAAATACCGGGAGACCACGACCCCCGCCCCGATGAACAGCCCTTGGAAAAATCCGATCATCAGGAACACGACGATCTCCGACGCACTGATGGCCGCCAGGCCATTACTCCCGAGAAAATTACCCACGATCAGCGCATCCGCCGTGTTGTATAACTGCTGAAACAGATTCCCCAACAGCAGCGGCGCCGCAAACTTCAGAATCTGCTTCGGGATCGAGCCCTCCGTCATCCGCATCGCACCCTCACGGCTGCGACGCGCCTGCGCATTACCCATAAAAAAATCCTCCATCTACCGGTTCATCATCGGCACTCACGGCATTCACGGGGACGGTCCTTACGAAAGGACCGTCCCCGTGAATGCCCCGTGATTGCCCGTGAGTCCCCGTAATTGCCGCCACCGGGCCACCGGGGACAGCTCCCGGTGGCGGTAGGTGGTTACTGTTGTCTGTAGGATGTGAAGCCGAGGTCTTTCAGGCTGATGCCGACCCTATTCTGCAGCAGGGTGTTCCATCCGGAGCAGGCAAGACGCAGAGCGGCGTTCGAATATTCCTGTATATTGTAGGTTTTGAAGAAATCGGTGGCGGACGTCAGTGAGAAGTATACATCGTCCTCTCCGTTGTAGGCATCGGCGCGGATATGAGCCTTGGCCGAATACCCTTCGTTCAGATCCGTAAACAACAGGATGACCGAAGGATCCACATAGGGGTTATTGACCACATCGACGTACATCTCCAGTGAACCCCTCGTATTGTGATCGGTGGTTTCTGACAGATGGATAAAATGCAGCTTATCTCCGGCCGACTCATACACGATAGCCCATGAGTAGACCGTATCCTCATAGGTATCGGTTCCCCGGATCAGGCGATCGCCGTCATCATTCAAAATGCCATTGGTCTTGATATAATCTTTCAGCTGTTTATAATAATTCTGCAGCGGGCGGGTGACAACCACCGTGCAGGTGGCCTGTTTCTTGCCGATCATGGCTGTAATGACAGCAGATCCTGCGCTCTTACCTGTGACAAGACCGGAATTATTGACCGTGGCCACGGTGGAATTGGAACTGGTCCAGTAGACGGTGGTGTCATCCGTGGTATCCAGAGGGCTATAGGTGCAGGTCAGCTGGCTGCTGTCCCCCTCTGTCAGCTCGATACTCGTCTTATCGAGTTCGATCTTCGTGATAGGCTTATCGGGAATTACCTCTTCCTTCTCTTTCCACCAGTCATCGCCGTCCCCGTAATCATAATCATCGTCCCAGTCATCTTCCCATTTACTGTCATCTTCCCACTCGTCATCATATTCCCCGTCACCCTCGTAATCGCTGTCATTTTCTCCGTCGTCATCTTCGTCATCCTCTGAGAAAACAGTGATTTCGCAGGTCAGAGTACCGCTGGTTCCGATTTTTGCGGAGACCACCGCTTCCCCCTCTTCAACAGCAGTCACCAGGCCTTTAGATGAAACCGTCACCACGTCATTATCCGAGCTAGACCATTTGACCTTCTGTTTGGTTCCCGTCACCTTCAGCTGAGCGCTTTCATCCGGCCAGAGATATAAACTGGTCTCACTGATCGTCGGCGCTTCCACCGTGATTTTGCACTTAAGTCTCTTACTGCTCACTTTAGCGGTAATCGTCGCAGTCCCCTTCTTCTTTCCCGTTACCAGACCCTTTTTGGTGACACTGGCAATTTTAGAGCTGGAGCTGCTCCACTTTACCGTTTTCTTCGTACCGGTCACCTTCAGCTGCAATTTTTTACCTGCTATAAGATAAGCCGATTTTTTATTCAGTTTGATCGCCGCATCTGCTGTCTGAGGCAGTCCACACAGGACCGCAAACAATGCCAGAGAAAGCAACAACCAATATTTCATCCGTTTCATTCCATTTTCCTCCTCATATAATCAAGTAGTTTTTGTTGAAAATCCAAGGTTTTTCACTCCTTAGAACGCTTTGCCCATATCCCGCGCCTCCCTCGTTCATAGTAATACCACGGATTGCTCCGCGATACACACGGAGCAATCCTGAAACGACATATATTATTATAAGTCTAATAGTATCCAGGTAAAAAGTCAATAAAAATGGAACAAAACTCTTCCGTCACCAGACCGCCACCGGGGACAAAGGAGACAGGGGACAGACCCCTGTCTCCTCCGATAGGTTACCACAAAAGGAGACAGGGGTCTGTCCCCTGTCTCCCGCGATGGGTTATACAACCATTTCGTACAGAAGTTTATCTCCGATATGTACCTGATTCATGCCTGTTTTCTTATTCTTGTTAAAATTGAAACTGAGCATGTAACCTGTGGAAAGTCCGAAATAATCCAGATACTCGCTGATCTGCTTTTCTCCTTCGGCATTATACCTTGGTCCTCGCCAGATCTTCAGTTCAATAATGTACTGTTCTCCCAAGTAGTCCACTATGACGTCTGTCCTGGTCTGGTCCCTCGTCTGCGCTTCAATATAATAATTTCCGGTTCCGTTAATAATCGGTTTAAGATAAAGAAGGAACTGCTCTCTTCCATCCTTCTCTTTAAATTTTTCCGGCTGCAGGCCAAAGACTTCGGTATAAGTATCTTTAAAGCCTTCCATAATCCGACGCATGTTCAGTTTCCCATCTGTCACAAACTGATTTTTCCCCAGATCACCGGCCCTGGAGAAGATATTACTTTTCAGTTCTTCCTCCGACAGGAAATAGTTATACAGCATTGTTTCAAAGATTCTGTTTGCCACACGAACGGTATTGTGGTCATTTCGAATCAATCCATACATCTGCATCTGGACAATCTCATCCTGCTGCGCATTATAAGCAATCTTTGTTCCCTCCATCAAAATACTTCGGATAGCTGCTTTTAAATCAGGGTAGTTGTTCAGATTCTTTGTCATAGATTGAAATAAGGTATTATTTTCAGATAGTAATAGCTTAATGGAATCCTCCAGACCAGAGATCGTCCAGGCGGCTGAAAATCCAATCTTCGCTCCCACCTGTTCGTCCAACAATTGACAGATTCTGCTGACCAAAAACGGATAACCATTGGTATATTCCCTGATCTTATGAGCGATGGCCGCCGTATCCATTCCCGTTTGATGATCCTTTTCATACTCATCCAGCATATGTTGGATACCGGATTCCGAAAGACTCATATCAATTGTGAAGTCAGCTGCAATATTCCAAGGGCTGTTCTCTTTATGTTGGTCATCTTCCCGGATCCTGCCCTTCAGATGTTTCACATCTGTCACGCCGGCAAGAATAACGGATTTAAATGTCCGGATTCCATCGCGGTCTCTGCTAATATACTTTTCTCTCAGTTGTGCCAGGAAGTCCAGGAACACCTGGTTGTTCGTTGCACTGTCAACTTCGTCAATGATCAGCACGATGTCACGGTCACTCTGTTCGCACCACTCGCTAAGAAGGTCAAACAGCTCTCCCAAACGAACCGCCGGTTCCTTTGCATCTCTCCACTCCTTTAAAGTATCCAGAACCGATTCCGATATGCCGCTGTCAATCTTTCTCCGGTTCCATGTTAATCTGCTAAACTCCTGGACAAATTTCTCTTCTGTATCGAAGCCGGATTTGCCAATCCCCTGAAAATCAAGGTAAAGCACTATCTTATCCTTACTTAAATCCCTTTTAAGCGCTGCAAGAGTCGTTGTCTTCCCATACTGCCGGGCACGGTTCATCGTAAAATATTTTCCGGCATCTACCATTTTTTTGATTTCTCTGACTGTTTCGGAGAGATCAACCATATAATGCTTTTCCGGTATGCACAATGCTGTTGTATTAAAAACTTTCAAAAATCTCTCCCTCCCATATCAAAAACACCTCAACAAATATTGTATCACAAATGTCACAGTTAGCCAATCGGATAAATTTGCTTCCCGTCACCAGACCGCCACCAAGCCGCCACCGGGGACAGGTTCCGAAGGAGACAGGGGACAGACCCCTGTCTCCTCCGATAGCTTACCAAAATACGAGGAGACAGGGGTCTGTCCCCTGTCTCCTGTCCCCTGTCTCCTTGGTGGGTTACCATACCAGAATGCGGTCTTCGGGGGCGAGGTACATGCCGTCCCCCTCCTGAATTTCATAGGTTTTCAGGAACTCATCGAACTGCTGCAGTGTTACATTTGTGCGCAGGTAGTTCAGGGGATGGGAATCCTGTGCGACCCGCATGATCATATAGCTTTCGAGTTCTTTGGATCTCCAGATTTTTGCAAACTGGCGGAAGAAAGTGTCGTAGTCGAAGCCTTCATGACTCTCTGCGATGCCCAGCATGCACTTGAGGCCGCCCATATCGGCGATTGCTTCGCCCTGTACCTGCTCCCCGTTATAGGTTCCGCCCTCGTAGGGGATGATACTGCTGTAATATGCGGCCAGTTTTGCGGCTCTTTCCCGGAAAGCGGTGTAGTCCGCCTCCGTCCACCAGTTATTGAAAGCTCCGTCTTTATCAAACTGGGCGCCGGTGGTATCAAAGGCATGGCTGATCTCATGGCCGATCACAACACCGATCCCACCGAACATCTCTTCTTCCGTCATATTTACATCGTAGAAAGGATCGCTGAGAATTCCGGCGAGAATATTGATGGAATTGTTCTGAGGATTATAGAAAGCATTCACCATCGCCGTCGGCATCATTTCCTGCTCCCATTTATCCTTATCGACTTTCCCGTTCACCTTCGCGCGCATCTTTGCCAGATTAAATTTTCTCACAGCCAGAAGGGCATCCAGAAGGGTACCGCCATCTTCCTTCGAAGCGAAATCAAGGTCCGAAGAATCCCCGAGTTCATCCGGATAGACGGCATTGATCCGCAGAGAATCCAGTTTCTCCACCGCCTTTTCACGGGTCTCGGCGGAAAGCCATTCCGCTCCGGACAGGATCTCGTGGTATTCCGCCACCACTTCATGAATGATCGAGCGGATATCGTCTCTCATCTGCTCCGTACAATACGCCTGAATGTAGAGATTATCCATTGGTACACTGAGCAGAGAACTTACATATTGATAATTGATCTCCTCATCACTGATGACGCCCGACACACCGCGAACTTCATTACTGATACTGGTCATGGCATCATAGGTATCCCGGTCCAGCACATCCGCAAGGGTACTGACCGCCTGAACCAGGAGCCAGTCGCGAATGAGCGGGGTGTTCTCTTCCTTCCAGATCTCCTGCAGACCGGTAAAGAAATCCGGCTCATCGACGAGGAAACTTTCGCTCCCTCCGATTCCTTTCATATCCAGAATCGGCAGCACCGGAAAACTGCCTGCCAGTTCTTCCAGCTCTGTTCTGGTGTAATAATTCATAACAGAGGAAAGGTAATCCGCCTCGTAATGGGTGGCGACCGCTTTAATATGCTCCGCCAGAAGAGCCTCAAAGTCAAACGCATTCTGGAAGATCGTCTCCGCTTCCTCTGCCGTTGCGCCAAACTTCTCCAGCAGCATCTTGTAAATGCGGCTGTTAATCTCATAGTACATGTCACCATTCGCTGTACGATTCGTATACTCTGCAGAATCCATCAGCATCAGGCCAGGCGCTCCCACCATGACAATATAACGGTTGGGATCGCTCAGATCCACATCCACGGAGGTACTGATCGGAGCAATGTAAAACGGATTCGCCTCCTCCGAGGAAAGAAAGGCATTGCAGTCCTCAAATGTAGCAAGCGCCTTCACAGCATCCACATAAGGCACCGCCGGCTCAATACCCAGCTCATTACGCGCATCCCAATCTGATACCAGCCCGTACATCTTACGAACCAGCTCCGCATCGTGCCCCGACAGAGATTCATCCGTCATCAAGGCAATCTGCTTATCCATCACGTCCAGGCTGATCTCGGTAAAAGAACCGAACTCCGAATACCCCGCCGGGATCTCAGCCCCTGCAATCCAGTCCCTGTTCACGGCAAGATAGAAATCATCCTTTAAATCTGTCGGAGTACTCTCGTCCATCGCATCCGGCAGAGAAGAATTGATCCACTGATTACCGTCATTCTTCCCCGAATCCTCCTCCGCCAAAGCCTGGAAGGGAAGAGAGAAAACCATCACAAATGCAAGCAACATTCCGAGAAGCCGTTTCATAGTGATACACCTCGTATAATAAGTGCCAACCAGTAGAAATGATGGTTATGCACTTATCTTTT
>CAMOYN010000022.1 GCA_946630035.1 uncultured Lachnospiraceae bacterium | reverse complement strand
GAGGAATGAATCTGTTGGGGAAAGCCGATGCATGGGATAATCTGATCCGGGTGGAAAGCACGCAGGCAGCAGCTGAACTTCTGGAAATGACAGATATCGCTGCAAATGAATAGTTTATACTTTGCCTTCTATCTCCAAATCATCAAAATGCAAACAGGCTCTCCACCTTGATAACGGTGATCGGGAGCCTGTTTTTGTTAATGACCTTCTGAGGAACCCAGACAAGCATTTGTTCGGCATCCGTCGAAGAGAAGGAACGCTATTTTTCTTTCATCCGGGACAGTTTGGGATGATGCAAGGCTGATTCGTTTGACTTTCTGAAACAGATCGGCTTTTCTTATTCTTTTTGTTTTTCTATCGTAAAAGAATTCACCTGATTCGCGAATTCAATCGTAACCTCTTGTTTCCCTGGCTCCGGAGATCCATTTCCTGCTGTCTGAAAGAAGATAATATTCTTCAATGAAGCCACTCCTTTCCGGACAGGGATCATATAATGATCCTCTGTTACTGGTTCAATATAATAATCATAGCCTTCACCCGTAAGTGTCCGGTATCTTGCTGCACAAAATGTAAGTTCAGAAGAAACGGGAACTTTCACGATTAAAGTATAATTCCCATGAATCCTGAACTTGCTTAAAGTTATCATCCAGGCCGCATATTCCATCGAATCGTCATACATAAGCACCTTCCCGGTATCATATACAAAGGATTCGTTTTCTTGATGTTGTGTGGCGATTATATCCTCTTCTGATAAAAGAATATCACCTTCCTCCTCTCTCAGATCGCTCACAAGCCTGGCCTGATCGATCCATTTATCGACCAGCTTGTAGCGGGATTCTTCTTTCTCTTCACTAAAAATATAATCTGCTAAATACGCATGGATATAATATCTGAACGAGGTATCTTTTTCCCAATGATTGATTGCCACTCCGGACCACCAAATGATTGTGGTCCCCACGATCAGGAGAACGGAAACCAATACGGATACTTTTAGTGAAAGATTCATTTTCCGGCTTTCAACGCTTAAAAGCGCGATACAAAGCAAGCCATACAGAATTGGCTTGACCGCCTCGCTCGGAACAAAAGAGATGATTACGGTTTCCAGAATAGCCGTGCCAAAGAAAATGATTTCTTTTATGATTAACCGGGAGATCTTCGTAGTCATTTCCGAGGTAAGGGGGCCATCGCCGTATCGCTGTGGCAGAACATGTTTTTTAACAATGCTATAATAATCAACAAGAAGCATAGTCGTATATATGCCGCCTATTATATAAACCACAAAACCAATGGTCGGAATATGAAAAGCCTGTCCTGCAATCATTACTATCACAGCGATCGCAGTAAGCATTTCCTTCTTTCTCATTTCCACATCACTCCAAAAGACAAGTGCGTACTTAGAATAGTATCTTTTCCCAAGCCTTATTATATCATACGGATTACAACCATCATCTTAATATTTTCTGAAGATTTCTAAATACGCTCTCTTGCTATATTTGAGAGTATCGTTTTATTGAGTTCAACCGAGAAAATGTGTCCATCTTTGTTCAGTTCTATCATGAAAGCTCTCTCTATTTTTAAGATCTGAGTCATACATAGACAACACCTCCATCTTCAATGCATTTTGCGTATGAATCCAACATTACCAACATCCATCGAAGGACAAAACAATGATCGCTTGCTCATGGAAAATGAATACATCGGAGACGACGGCCTGATCCATTGCTCCATCTGTCATGAAGCCAAAGAAAAACGAATTCCTGAAGATTCCATTGCCAGGCGATTGAAAACGATCCCGCTTCAGTGTGCCTGTGAGCGGAAAATGCGTAAAGCAGAGAAAGAACAGCATATTGCAGAAGAACACCAACGCTATGTCTCACGTCTTCGCAGCGTTTGATTGTTATTCTGGGGCGATGTCGGAACAGGCAAAAGCTATCTCGCCGCCTGTATTGCAAATGCACTGATTGAACAGGAAAAATCCGTACGTATGATCACACCGGCAGACATTCTGAATCAGAAAAAGGAAAACGTATTGGAATATATTCAAGAGCTGAACTCCTCTTCTCTTCTCATTCTGGATGATCTCGGGACGGAACGAAATTCCAGCTACGGTATGGAGATCGTTAGTAAGGTCATTGATGCCCGGGTAAATACAAATAAGCCAATGATCCTCACTACGAATCTGCCGTATAACGAGATATTGCATGCTCCGGGCACCGAACTGCCCGTTTGTACTCTATGTGGGTACAAAAAAGCTGGTAAAGCGGAAGGAATTCGAGGAGTTCATCCGCAATAGCGTCGTTATCTGAACCTGTCTGCTGATAATGCTCTAAGGTGAAGTTACCCCGGTTGTGCAGACTGAAGCTGCCCATCCGGCGCGATGCGCTCATCTCGCGGTAAAGGCGCTTCGATGTACGTTGGCCGTCAAATGTCCGCTCGTGCCCTAAAGGACTAGCTTCGCGTCGCAAGCACGGCGGTCACTTTCCGGCCTTATCGCTCAAAAAGTGCGATATTCATGCCGAAAATGATTGAGAGAACAAGCCCTGCATGGTATAATTATATGTCGTGTTGGGCTCGTTCTCACAGAATGGAGCCCATCTGATATGGGAAAAAATCTGAAAGGAAAGGAATGTGGAGCAGGCATCTGCCAAAGAAAAGATAAAAAGTATGCGGCGCGTTTTCTGGCGAAAGACGGCACCCGCCGCGAAAAACATTTCAGCACCCTGCAGGAAGCCCGGACAGCTTTGTAAGCAAACTTGCACGCTGCCGGTCACTTGATCCCTATTATCATCAAAATTGGTGCAGAGGCGACCATATGAACGAACAGTGTTCGTTCATCAATGTTTGTGAAAATGCCCTTGCAAGCAAGCATTTTCACTGCACATAATTGGTGCGGAATTGGTGCGGTTTTACAAACGCCGATCCCGCAAACCCGCATAAAATAAGGATTCTTAAGGAGAAATTGACAAAAATGAAATTAGGTATCGTTGGTCTTCCCAATGTCGGGAAAAGTACTCTGTTTAACTCGTTGACGAAAGCCGGTGCGGAGTCGGCGAACTATCCGTTCTGCACCATCGACCCCAATGTGGGTATTGTTCCGGTTCCGGATGAGCGGCTGAAGCTTCTGGGGGATTTTTATCACTCGAAGAAGGTAACTCCGGCGGTGGTGGAGTTTGTCGATATCGCCGGTCTGGTGAAGGGTGCCTCCAAGGGTGAGGGTCTTGGCAACCAGTTCCTGGCGAATATCCGGGAATGTGATGCCATCGTGCACGTGGTCCGCTGTTTTGAGGACAGCAATGTCATCCATGTGGACGGCAGTGTGGATCCGGCCAGAGATATCGAGACGATTGATCTTGAGCTGATCTTTGCGGATCTGGAGGTGCTGGAGCGCCGCATGTCCAAGACCGGCAAGAGCTCCCGGGTGGGGGACAAGACCGCCGCAAAGGAATATGCCATGGAGGAGCGGCTGAAGAAGCATCTGGAGGACGGCAAGGACGCCAAGCTCTTCGTCTGTGAAAATGAGGATGAGGAGATCTGGTTCTCGGAGCTGAATCTTCTGACCGCCAAGCCGGTGATTTACGCAGCCAATGTCTCTGAGGATGATCTGGCGGATGACGGTGCGTCGAACCCCTATGTCCAGTCCGTACGGGCTCTGGGAGCGGAGCAGAACAGTGAAGTTTTCGTCATCTGTGCTCAGATCGAAGCGGAGATGGCGGAGCTGGATGACGATGAGAAGGATGAATTCCTGGCAGATCTGGGGATCACCACTTCCGGTCTGGACAAACTGATCCAGGCCAGCTATCGCACTCTGGGTCTGATGAGCTTCCTGACCTCCGGAGAAGATGAGACCCGGGCCTGGACCATCAAGATCGGCACCAAAGCCCCTCAGGCCGCCGGCAAGATCCACACCGATTTTGAGCGCGGATTCATCAAGGCAGAGGTTGTCAACTACAAGGATCTGCTGGACGCCGGTTCCTATGCCGGAGCAAGGGACAAGGGTCTGATCCGGATTGAAGGAAAAGAATACGTAGTACAGGACGGAGATGTGATCCTCTTCCGTTTCAATGTATAAATCTTTTTGTTTTTTAAAAAAGGAGACCTATATGAGCAAATTTGAGACTTACACCGAACCGGAAGACGTGAATATTCAGCTGGAGCTGGATGACGGAACGGAGATGGAATGTGTGGTTCTGGCCAGATTTCCCCTCCTGAACCGCCAGTATGTTGCCCTGCTTCCGGTGGATGCCATCGAAGACGAGGAGGCTGAGGTTTATCTTTATCGTTTCGCAGAGGATGAAGACGGCGAGATCCAGCTGGACAACATCGAAGATGACGAAGAATTCGAAGCGGTAGCCGACCGCTACGACGAGATTCTCGATGAGCTGGAATTCGAGGATATGGAGTAAATTCTATCTCTGAAACGTCTCAACGCACCAAACGGTGTTCATAAACACAAATGATTGGGAGTCCGGTTATTCCGGGCTCCCATTTCCGTGCAATCAGGTATGAGAGGACTTTCTCCTGTGAAAGGCATATCCTGCCGAAACTACCGGTAAGGTGAACAGCAGCCAGATCCAATGGTTCATTTTTGACGGTTCTGCCGAGTGATCCGAGAGTTCTTCCTGGTCAGGATCTGCGGAATAAAAAACACTTTCAGATTCTGCCAGATCCTGATCATATAGCTTTCCTGCGTCCATATTGCCAGGCGATGAGATATCTTCCTGCGGACTAACGCTCTTCGCTCCTTCCTGAATTCTCTCCGGCAGCGCCAGCAGCCAGTCAAACAATACAGGAAAGACCCGAAGGACAGGGTTCCCGGAGGCTTTTTTTGTTTGATTTCCACCGCGAATCCGGCGGCAGGCGGAGAATCCGCTCTGGAAACCGGTTCGGTCCGTATCTGTAATATTTCCGGCCATGTCCCTTGCCACGAAACGAAGATTCTGATATTCCTGAGATAGTGTCAGCGTATAGTCTCCGTCGGCCAGAGTAGTATCCGGAAGAAATCGATTTTCTTCCTTCAATATACCATCGACATAGATGCCAACCGATTCCACACCTACGGCATCATAGACGACGTAGTGGATCACTTGTGTATCCCCGGGTACGATTTCCTGCTCCAGACCGGAAATATTCTGTATTTCCGGCGGAGTTTTATCTACCCGGAACCGGATACTTTGTTTCCCGCTCCCGATATTCTCCGAGGCATTCCCCGCTTTATCCTGTGAGAAAATGGAAACGGTATAGATACCGTCCTGACGGAAATTGTCCCTGGATATAATGTATTCGCAGAGATTCCAGTCATCTTCACCGGTATCCGTGTTTTCTACGGAATGAAGGCCGTAAACCGGTTCATCCACAAACTGTCCGTCCCTCGTGATGGAAACATCCTGCGATCCGCTCTCCAGGGGGCTGGCATTGTACTCCCGTATGATCAGATCCTTTTCAACCTTCCTCACCAGGCGGCTTCCAGCCAGAAGCCACCGGATATAAGAATCATATTCATAGACCGATCCAAACCGGTTAATGCTGAAGGATGCCTCCTGCTCCCGCCTGTGCCCGGCCAGATCCTCGGCCCACACATGGACATGATATACGCCGTCCTTTTCCTGCTGCCGGTCGATGCTTCCCAGGGAAATCTGTGTGGAATCACTCTCGGTGTAAATCCTCCATTTCTCACTGCCGGGAGTAATATCTTTCGTTCTGTCGAACCGGTCCGTCTGCCGGACAGAAACTCCATATCTCTTCAGATGCGCTTCTTTCAGAATCACCGACAGATTCGCCTCTCCTGCCATTGCTTTTCCCTGAGCCGCTCGTCCGTTGAGCAGAATGAGCGGATCCTCCATCGTCCGGTCAAGGATCAGTTTAGGAGAATGATACTCGACCTCCTCGCCCGTCTCAGAAAGATACCTCAGCTGCAGCGAATAGCTCCCCTCTTCCTGAAGAAGGATTTCTCCTTGCCACAGACCGGCCGACTCCTCCCGCCAGTGGAGATTCACGGGATAACCGGCCTGCCCGCGGGTCACCGATATATGAAGACGTTCCGGCGAAAACGCGCGGTCTTTCAGATGGAGAAAAATCTGTATATCCCCGGAATAATAAGAGTTTCCCGCCTGTGCTTCCACCGGCAATCCCATTTCCACATCCAGTTCCGGGGAAATATTCTCCCGCATCACCATATGCTTTTCCGTCACTGATTCGCTGATATTCCCCGCGGCATCTACCGCACATACACTCAGAGAAAAGCTGTTCTGAGACAACACACCTTCCGGAATCCGGATCGATGCTTCCGCCGTTTTCCCCGGTTCGTACCTTTCCGGGCGAATCTCTGACCACACCGCTTTGGACGGTGGCAATTCCGTCTGAGAGTTCCACAGAATATACCGGAAAGCTGCCACACCGCTGCCTTCATCCACAGCGCTGAATGTCACTGTAACCGGCTTCTCTCCGGAGGAATCGCTGGTCCCGGAAGAGTTACTGTTCTGTGCATCTCTGGAAAACACCGCCCTCAACCCGGTGGGAGGCTGCGCATCTATCCGGACCGGTTCCGTTTTCCTGACACAGCCGATCTCCCCTGTCACGGCATTCCGCAGATAGAATGACAGCGTTTCTGCGGAAGCGGATAGCGGCATTCCATCTGCAAAAGTCCCCGGCAGGCACTCCGCCGATATTTTCCAGCCTCTGGCCGGCCGAATTGTCACCGGTGAGAGATACCATCCATTATTTCCCGTTTTTCCCTCGATTCTCCAGGAGTGCTCCGGGATCTTCGCATAGGCGATACGAATCAGGCAGCTGGTCCTGTCCTTTCCATATTGCGGACCGTCCTCTTTCTCAGCCCACAGCTTCAACGTGTTATTGCCACCGGAGGCCTCCAGCGACTGGCTCAGCAGCCGGAAATCCGAGACCTTTACTGCCCCGGTTTCTTTATCACAGGAAATGCCCGGAAGAGAGGGATCCAGCCAGTATCGGACCGGATCCGAGTCCTTTACCCTCGCTTTTTCCACCGAGATCCACCCATTGTCCGTCCCCAGACAGTAGGTTTTCTCCGCGCCGGAAAAGGAAATAAACTGCCCCTCTTTTTCTGCTTCCGCTTTTACATGTAAAATACAGCTGGTCCGGGATTTTCGGAAATTTTCATTTCCGGGGAAGGCTGCCACCACCCGAAACACTCCCGGCCCGGATACCGAAAGTATCCCATCCCGGGACATTTTCACTGCCTGATGGCTGCCTTCCAGCACTTCCACGGAATACTCAATGGCGCCTTCCGGAAGAGGCACATCTCCATCCGCCCGGAAATCATACCAGGTCTGCTTTCCCGAAATATCACCATACACCACTCTCCAGGATTCCTCCTCAGAAAACCGGCGAAAGGACAATCGGGTATTCTTTCCCATCAAGGGCGAAGATGGCTCCGTCGGAGGTTCGGTTGAAGGTTCAGTGGAAGGTTCTGTTGGAGGTTCTCTTGAAGGTTCTCTTGAAGGTTCTGTTGGAGGTTCTGAGGGTGGCTCCGTTCCGGGAACTTCTGACCGCTCAGTCGGTACCTCTGTTTTAGGAGTTTTCGACTGCTCAGTCGGTGCCTCTGTTTTAGGAGTTTTCGACTGCCCGGTCGGTGTCTCTGTAGTATGTTCCTCTGGCGGTTCATCCGGAGTACTATTTTCTATGTCGGAAGTCTCCTCTTCCGATGTTTCCTCCCCTGAGGTTTCCTCTTCTGAGATACTCTCGACTTCGGAAGTATCTTCACTCAGAGAGCTTTCCTCTTCTATGGAACTTTCGTCCTTTGAAGTTTCCTCCTCCGATGTCTCCTCATCGAAACGACTCTCTTCCGTTTCCGTTGTCTCTTCTTCCGGAGAACTTTCCTCCTCAGACGTATCCTCCTCCAGAGAACGCTCCTCTGCTGAAGTTTCCTCACCCAGGGAACTTTCTTCCTCTGAGGTTTCCTCGCCCGAAGTTTCCTCTTCAAGGGAACTCTCCTCTTCCGAACTTTCCTCACCCAGGGAGCTTTCTTCTGTTTTGCTTGTCTCCTCCTGTGCAGAACCCGATTCTTCTGCAGAGCTCTCGTATACCTCCGATGATTTTTCTATCCAGGAGCTCTCATATACCTCCGATGATTCTTCTACCCAGGAGCTCTCGCATACCTCCGATGATTCTTCCACCAAAGAGCTCTCAACTTCTGTACTCTCTTCCCACGTGCTTTCTTCCCATGTGCTTTCTTCCCATGTGCTCTCCTCCGTCTCGTCGCTTTCTGTTTCACCGAAAAGAACGGAAGTGCCACCGGCCCCACTGAGGGCAGCGAGGATCGGGGGAGGACCGGCTCCACCGCTGCTGCCTGCGATCAGGATCACCGCCAGCAGCAGAGCCAGTGGCTGTTTTAAGTCCTTTTTTTCCCTGCGTTTTGTTCTTCTCATTTTTCTATTCACCTCCTTTCCGCCTGAGGCGGATAATCACCCATATCAGGATCCACACAGCCAGGGCTACAAAAATGGTTTCCGACAATCCGTCGAGACGATCTGCCCGTTCCATAGTCTCCTGTACTGCGACAGCTTCCTCTGCCAGTCCTTCCAGGCTGGATAGTACTGCCGCAGATTCCTCTGCCAGTCCTTCCAGGCTGGATAGTACTGCCGCAGATTCCTCTATCAGATCGTTTATAGCCCTCAGAGGCAAGACTCCTGCCGCCATCGTCCTACATAGGCAGATTCCACAGGAATACAACCATGTACCTCCTTCCCTTATCGATTCCGGTAGGCCCGTTCTACTGCCTTCTGCGCTTTTTCGTAATTCCGGAGAATATCCTCCTTCATACGCACCGCCGCCTTTCTGGATACAGACAAGCCACAACTGGTATTATAAACATCCTCCAGAATCTGAAGTACATTTTCTTCCCGGATTCCGGAGAGTGCCATGGCTTCTCTCTGATCATATAGAATCATGAAAGCAAAATGGCACATGGCTGTTTTTTCGTAGGCGTCGGATATACTTTCTGACCGTATTCCCCGCCGGAGGACTTCCAGTAAGTGTTCATAGCCGGAGGCAGATGGATCCTTGGGAAGGGAGGATTTCAGGAGATAGGTACGGTAAAAGCGGCAGATTTCAAAGTACCACCGGGCCTGGAGTACCCACCCTTCCTGCTCTGAACCAGTTTTTCCATTTTCCAAAGCCGATTCCCCGGCAACGAATTTCCCGGTTACGAATTCCTCGGCAACGGATTTCTTGGCAACGGATCCCCCGGGCCATTTTTCAGATGATTCATCCGGAAGTTTCTCCAGAAAGATCCATGCTTTCTGTATCCGGTCCGCCAGGGATGTCTCGCCTGTATAGGCATGCAGATACATCATAGCCGCCTGAAACATCAGCCGGCGGGAAGCCTCTCTGGTCATGGAAAGTGCATCCCCATATTCATCAAATAATGCAAGAAAACGGCGGCTTTCTTCCGTCCCGAAGTTTTCCTGCTCGTCCCAGTATGCCAGCAGTGACTGGTAAGCGGCCGGGTTGGAGGGTTCCATTGCGATGGCCCAGGAGTACCGTAGGATCCGTTCTGCCGGTTCCTCGTCGGATGCTACGTGATGCACCGGACGAAGCAGCTTCTCATAGGTTTCTTTTCGTATTTGGGCTGCCTTCTGCCGACATCCGAAGCCGACCGCTGCCAGAACCAGCCAGAGCAGGCACATCTGTCGCTGCAGTATCGGCAGCCTTTTTGCCATCCCCGCTTTCAGCCCGCCCCGGTCATTTCCGGCGCCTCCCCGATCTGCGATTCTCCCTCTGTGCTTTCCCTGCCCATCCCCGAATCTTCCCGGATCTTCGATTCCTACGCCTCTCCTTTTTGGGCTCTTTCCGGGTTTTCTCCCGGTTCCCGGTGGCTTCCCGGCCAGTGCTACCTGCAATTCCCTTATATCTTGAAATCGCCCGGCCGCATCTTCTGCCAGGCACCGGGCCAGAATCTCTTTCATTCCCGGAGAACGCTCCTCCGCCATCAGGGCATCCAGTACAGCACCCAGGGAATAAATGTCCGATCGCCAGTCTCCGGCGCCATACAACTGTTCCGGTGCCGCAAATCCACGGGTTCCCATCATCACAGGGGGCCGGGAGACATTCCATTCCCAGGCTGCACCGAAGTCAATCAGTGCGAAGGTACCATCCGGCCTGCGGATCAGATTGGAGGGTTTCAGATCTCCGTAGATGACCGGTGGATGGCGGCCATGGAGGTAACGGAATATCTCACAGATCTTGATTCCCCAGGTGCGGACCTGTTCCTCACTTAACGGCCCCGTTTCTCTTCGGATCCGCTCCAGGGATTTTCCCTCCATGTAGTCCATGACAATGCAATTTGAATCATTTCCTTCCATCACATCCACGATCCGCGGAATACAGGGATGATTCAGTTTTTTCAGCAGATGGACTTCCGAGCGGAATACCCCATCCCCATATTCTTCCGGGTATCCCTCCGCCATCCGCGGAATCACTTTCACGGCCCAGACTTTTTGCAGTCTCTGATCCTCTGCCAGATACACCCGCGCGGTGCCTCCCCGCCCCAGTTCCCGCAGAAGCCGATACCTTTCTGCTATCACCTTCCTCATCATAGGAGCATTATAACGGGACGATTTTTCATTTTCAACCACTTCTTCGACGTTTGTAATAGTCTGCTGTTACGGTCTGTACCGTTCTTCCAGACAAAAATTTTCCGCCGGTTTTCGATCTTGCGCCTGAAAAGGAGGTTTCCCAGCTCCCGCCTCACCAAAACCGTCTCCTGTTTTCATACAGGATCGGCCGAAAAACATCCCGGCCCAAAATCAAGAACGCCTTGGCGTTCCTGACGCGCCGCATAAGGTGCAAAGCGCCTGAAAGAAGCACCTGAAAGAAGCACCTGAAAAAAGCGCTTGAAATCCAATCGGATTCCATGTATGATATACGTAGTTTTTAAAACCACATCTCGCACTTTCGCACACTTCTTATTATTGTTTCCGATATTCATATGGGAGGATCGGGTGTATGAGAATTATCACGAATACCGCATCTTTGTTCCGGCCGGAAGAAGGCCGCCGCATGGGCGTTTCTGTTCTTCCGACCAGTGTATCTCTTCACAACCGCTCTCTGCGGGATTATGTCGATATCGACGCAGATGAATTTGTCGAATTGCTGCAGCAGGATGAAGTGCCCGGCACCTCGCAGCCTGCAGTGGGAGAAGTGATGGATCTGCTGGAGGAGTCCGATGAGGAAACCCTCCTCCTGACGGTGGGGGACGGCCTCTCCGGAGAATATATGACAGCCCTGGGAATCCGCAACATGCTTCCCAACAAAGAGCACATCCACGTGATCAATTCGGGATCTCTGGGTGGTCCTCTGCGATATATGGTAAAAAAAGCAGCCCGTCTGAGAGATCAGGGACTGCCTGTAAAAGAAATTGCTGCGCAGCTGGCGGATTGTGCGTCTTCCTCCGCTTCCTTCGTGATTCCGGCGGATTTCAGTTATCTCCGCCGAAGCGGCCGCATCACAGAGCTGACTTCGAAGATCGGAAGTGCTCTTAAGCTTCTGCCGGTTCTTACACAGACGGAGGACCACCGTCGTATCTCTGTCCTGTCGATCAAACGCACCTGGAGATCTGCCGTGGACACCGTGCTGACGCGGATGACCTCCCTGGGAGTGGACGACCGTTATCTGATTGATGTGGAGTACGCGGACACCCCCAGCCTGGCGGAAAAAGTCCGCCAGCGGATCCGGGAGCGCTTCCCGAATACAGAGAATGAGCTCCTGCAGCTCTCCCCTTCTCTGATCACTCACGGAGGCCCGGGATGCATCGTGGTACAGGTAGTAAAAAAATAAGCCCCCTGTGCAGGAACACTGTATCAGAAATCAATTTATCCAGGAGATAACCCATGATTTTATTTATAAGCATAATTCTCGGCTACCTGATCGGATCCATTCCCTTCGCTCTGGTCATAGGCAAGTGCTTCTACCACACCGATGTGAGGGAGTATGGAAGCGGGAATCTGGGCGGAGGCAATACGGCCCGGGTGCTGGGACGAAAGGCCGGTCTGGCTGTCATGGCCCTCGACCTTCTGAAAGTATCTTTTCTGATTCTTCTGGTAAAGATGCTGGGAGGAAATGATACCGAGATGGCCTGCGGCGGGCTGGCTGCCGGTCTTGGTCACTGCTTCCCTCTGTTCGCCGGATTCCGGGGAGGCAAAGCCGTTGCCGCCATGTACGGATTTCTGTTCGGTCTTTTTGTTGTCGCCGGCCGAAGTCCCCTGTATTTTTTCCTTCCCCTGGTGATATTTCTTATCACACTCTACTTTTCCGGAATCATCGCCCTGGCCAGCATGGTATCCGCAGCAGCTGTGACGCTCTATGTTTTCCTGCAGCCGGAGATGACCGCCGTCCGGGTTGCCCTCCTCGTCTTTCTCCTGGTGATTATCCTCCGGCACCGAAGCAACATCGGAAGGATGCTGCGCCATGAGGAAAACAGAGTGTCCTTCGCATTCCACTCAAAACATTATTGTTAGACGAAAAAGCGGCCCCTGACGGGAGCCGCTTTTTTCTCTTATACCCTTTTCTCTTATACCCTTTTCACCTATACCCTTTTTCGTTTATACCCGGAAGATACTGCCTCCCACGAACTCCTTCAGCAGGGAGTTTCTGGGGATGGCATCCTGGTCAATCGTCAGGAAATAATCAAAGAACTTCAGCATCCGTTTGGCCTCCAGGTACTCCGGGGCATCCTGGGGAATGCCGTACAGGAGCTGTTCGGCGTAGGGTTTCATCACCGGGAATTCGTAGATCAGAGAAGTATCAAACATCACGTCGGCGGTCTCCTGGTAAGGGAAAATATTCTTTTCTTCCCCTTTTCTCACGGAGGGCCAGCGGGCGATGGTTTCTCTGGCGCTGGTGCCGCGGGTTCTGGCATCCCGCAGTATACGCCGGATCAGACGGGAATCGGTGGTCGGGATCCGGTTATGTTCATCGATATTCAGCACGGTCAGTGCACTGATGTAGATCCGGAATTTGCTCTCGGAGGGAAGGCTTTCTGACAGTTTATCGTTCAGGCAGTGGATACCCTCGATAACCAGAATATCTTCTTTTCCGATGGTCAGTGTATTTCCTTTGTAATTACGATGTCCGTTTACGAAGTCAAAGGTCGGCATGGAGACCGTTTTGCCCGCCAGAAGATCGGTCATGTCTTTGTTAAACGCCGCAACATCTACACACTCCAGGGCCTCAAAATCATAGTCACCGTTCTCATCCAGGGGGGTATCCTCCCGGTTTACAAAATAATCGTCCACTGCCACCGGGTGGGGCTTCAGGCCATGGGCCCTCAGCTGGATCGAGAGGCGGTGAGAAAAACTGGTTTTTCCGGACGAGGACGGCCCGGCTATCATGACAAATTTGATCTCCGGCCGGGATGCAATCTGCTTTGCGATCGCTGCGATCCTGGCTTCCTGTCTGGCTTCCGCAATCAGAACCATATCCACGGTTTTTCCGGAAGAGATCCAGTCATTCACATCGCCTACCGTGGCGAGTCCCATCGTCTCCCCCCAGGCCGTACTGCCCTGCATGACTTCAAAGAGCTTCTCTCTCGGGATAAAATCCGCAAGCTGGTCGATCTTCTTACCGTCGGGCATGCGAAGCACCAGGCCGTCATGATATTTTTCCAGGGCAAATACCTTCAGATATCCGGTGGAAGGTACCATGTAGCCATAATGGTAATCAATAAACCCATCGATGACATAGAGGTTGACCCAGGAACTGCGGCGATAACGGAACAATTTCACCTTTTCTTCCATCTTCACCTTGCGGAACCGCGCGATGGCGTCCTCCACCGGCAAGGATGTTTTCTGCACCGGAAGATCCGCCTCTGCCATTTCCCTCATCCGGTCCGTCAGTTTCTGTATCAGCTCGTCGTCCAGCACCACGTCTCCCTGAATTTCCACATAGAGGCCCCCGGAAACGGAGAACTGAGAAACCACTCTGCGGATCTTCGAGAGAGGAACCGTATCATATATCGCTTTATTCAAAAGCATCAATGCACTTCGCTCATAGACCCGCATACCGATGCGTTCCGCCGTCGTAATAAAGCGGATTTTTCCTGAATGCTCCACTGTTTTGGTCAGTTCCTTCAGTTTACCATCCACCTGAGCCAGAACGATCTTTCCCTGGATATCCGGATTTTTCTCTTCATACTCCTCCGCCAGCTGCCGGAGAATCGTTCCGCGCGGTACCATACGGCGACTGTCGCCGATCTGGATTTCAATCATACCCATATAGACACCCTCCTTTCATCTCGTAAGCGAGTCTTAAACTAAAAATTTCATGCCCTGTTCCAGTCTGTCCCAGGCAATCTCTGCCAGCTCTCTTTCCTGCCGGATCTGGGGCAGCCGCTGCCGGCTTTTTTCCGTGTCGGCCTGTCTCAGCTGCTCCTCCAGCTGCCGGAGGACTTCACGCCGTCCCCCCAGATACTGTCTCAGCACCGGATCCTTCTTTTCCAGAAGGATCTTACCATAGGCCACCTCCTCGGGTTTCCAGATCTTGGGCTCTTCCCCCTCCGGAACCGGTTTCACCTGCAGCAGGAGATAATATTTTCCCTCCTCCTGCAGCATCTCTTCTGCCTCAATCCGGTACCCATGCGAGAGCAGAAATCTGCGAAACAGCCCCCACTCCGAATGGGGGGAGAGAATGAGTTTCTGCGCTCTGCGGGCCGTCTCCTCTCCCCGTTCCAGAATGGAAATCATCAGCGGACCCCCCATACCGGCGATCAGTATCGCATCCGCTTCTCCCGGGGCGAGCTTATCCAGTCCGTCGGAGAGGCGTAGCGCGATCTCTTCCTTAAGGCCTGCTTCCTGCACATGCTCCCTGGCCCTCGCCAGCGGATCCTGACGGATATCCATGGCAATGGCCCGGCGGTATTTCTTTTCACGGATCAGGGCAATCGATACAAATCCATGATCGCACCCTACATCGGCCACCGTATCTCCGCTTCCTGCCATATGAATCAGCGCCGTCAGTCTCCGGGATAACTCCATAACCTGTTCCTTTCCCTGTCGTTACAGTTGGATCTTCTTATGTTCAAATTCCACTTTCTGCATAATAATGGCCTGAAGACGCCGGGGATCCCGTTCCTCTCTGGCTCTGCGGTCCAGGGAGGTCTTTTTCAGACGGCGAATATTCTCTGCCAGCAGTTTTTCCCCCTCTGCGGCATTGTATTCCTCCGGCAGGACCGTATTAAACACCGCGGCCACCCGGCTGCGCCCATCCTCCTCTGTCAGGAACAGATTCAGGAAAGAGGCGGCCTCCGGCAAGGCATCCGATTCCTTGTACTGCCAGATCGCCTCTGCCAGTTTCCGGTACACCGGATCCGGGAAGTCCTCCGGCTCCAGATAGGAGGCCAGACTTCCGAGCCGTCTCTGGGAGGAAACCGCCCAGTTCAGCAGGAGCCGCTGGGCTTCTGCCAGGCCCTCTTCTTTCTCTTTCGGAACCCGGTAACGGACCTTCGGGGTTCGATCCTCGTCTGAAGATTCGTCGCTTCTCTCCGCAGGCTCCTCCTCTTCCCTATACCCCGTCTCCTCCGGCGGCAGAGCGGCTCCCATCCGCCGCACCAGCATCCGGAGTGCCTCCGCCGGGATCCCATGACGCCCGGCCACGGCTTCCAGATAATTCTCCCGCTCCAGTTCCTCCGGGAAATCCAGAAGTTTCCTGGCAATTTCCCGCTGAAAACCGGTCTTCTGTTCCGGGTTATTCATGTCATAGCGCTCCCGGATCACATCGCTCTCAAACAGGAAGGAATTAATCGCCTCATCGATCCTTTTCTGGAAAGCCTCGGCACCTTCATGTACGATAAATTCATCCGGATCTTTATAGGGTTTCATACTCAGAACCCGGATGGAAATCCCTGCCTTTTTCAGGATCGGAATCGCCCGCATGGCCGCCTTGATTCCGGCCCCGTCACTGTCATAGGTCAGGATTACCTCTTTTACAAAGCGGCGGATCAGCATGGCATGGCCCTCGGTAAAAGCCGTTCCCAGAGACGCCACGGCGCAGTCAAAGCCCGCCTGATGCATGGCAATCACGTCCATATACCCCTCGCAGATCAGGAAATAGGGCCTTCTGGACATACGGGCCAGATGAAGTCCGTATAAATTCCGGCTCTTATCAAAAAGCATCGTCTCCGGTGAGTTCAGATATTTGGGTTCTCCCTCCCCCATCACCCGGCCCCCGAAGCCGATCACCCGGCTGCCGGCATCCATGATCGGGAACATCGCCCGGTTCCAGAAACGGTCATTCACACCGCGTTCTGTAATCTTTACCAGCCCGCTCTGAGAGAGAAGCTCGTCATGGTACCCTTTCTTGCGCAGATACTGGTACAGATCATCCCGGTACATGAGAGAATACCCCAGTCCGAATTTCTGTATGGTCTCATCCGACAGCCCACGCTTCCGGAAGTACTCCAGGGCGTGCTGTCCTCTTCCACTCTTCAGCTGGTAAAAATAGTACCGGGCTGCCTCCTTATTCACTTCCAGCAGACGGGAGCGGAGGCTGGCCCTGGCCTTCTCTTCCTCCGTCGCTTCCCGCTCCGGGAGGCTGATCCCCACCCGGTCCGCCAGAACCTTCATGGCCTCCGGGAAGGTGTAATTCCCGTATTCCATGGTAAAGGTGATGACATTTCCTCCTGCGCCGCAGCCAAAGCAATAATACATCTGGCGGGAAGGAGAAACGGAAAAGGACGGTGTCTTTTCGTTATGGAAAGGGCAGCATCCGAAATAATTGCTGCCCTTCTTTGTCATTTTAACATATTGCGAAACAACTTCTACGATATCATTTCTGGTGCGGACTTCCTCCACCAGTTCCTCCGGATAAAACATGGAGAACCTCCTACTGCCTGCGGGACCAACCAGGTCGTTCGTCCCCTGGCACTACCTTCTGTTTCACCAGAACCGTGGTACAAACAGTCTCTCAAAGGTATCGACTGCATAGTTATCGGTCATGCCTGCTACATAATCACAGACCGCCCGGGATGTGGAATCATGACGGATCCAGATCAGATTCAGATATTCTTCCGGCATCTCTTCCACGTGTTCCAGATAATATTCGTATAATTTCTGAAGAAGCCTCTGGGCTTTTTCATCTTCTTTCTTCGGCTCGCTGCCGGTATAAACCGTCGAGAACATAAACCGCCGAAGCCCTGCCATGGCAGCGGCCACGTCCTCCTCCATCCGGATCTCCGGCTGGCCGACGCTGGTCTCGATGGCACTGTGAATCAGGGTATTCAGCCGTTCTCTGACACTGGTGCCAAGGATCCTCGTGTATTCTCTCGGCAGCATATCCTCGGAGAGAATCCCGGCCCGGATCGCATCGTCGATATCATGATTGATATAGGCGATCTTATCGGAGAGGCGGACGACCTGGCCTTCCAGGGTGGAGGGATGTCCGCTGGTGCGGTGATTCAGGATCCCGTCCCGGACCTCCCAGGCCAGATTCAGCCCCTTTCCGTTCTTCTCCAGTATCTCCACCACCCGCACGCTCTGTTCGTAGTGGGCAAATCCCTCTTCACAGATCTCATTCAGGATCTTCTCCCCGGCATGGCCGAAGGGCGTATGTCCCAGATCGTGTCCCAGGGCAATGGCCTCCGTCAGATCTTCATTCAGGCGCAGGGCCCGGGCGATCGTCCGGCCAATCTGAGCCACCTCCAGAGTATGGGTCAGCCGGGTCCGGTAATGATCCCCGGAAGGCGCCAGGAACACCTGGGTCTTGTGCTTCATACGGCGAAAGGCCTTGCAGTGTATAATCCTGTCCCGGTCTCTCTGATAAATGGTGCGGATATCACAGGGTTCTTCCTCCCTGTCCCGTCCCCGGCTCTCACTGCTTTTCGCCGCAAACGGGCTGAGAATCTCCCGTTCCAGCTTTTCCTGCTCTTCCCGAATCGTCATGTTCCCTTCTCCCCCTCAAGAACGCCATGCATTCTTGACGCACCGCGCAAGGTGCGGTTAAATCCTCTCTTCCATCCAGCGAAGTATGTCACGGAATACATTCTCCCGGTCCAGCTCCTGCAGGATCTCATGGCGGTCATCGGGATAGAAATAAATATCCGTATCCTTCATACCCATTTCCACATACCGGTTATAGACGTTCAGGACTTTCTTCATATATCCTCCCAGAGGATCCTCCATACCGGAAATGAACAACACCGGCAGATCTCTGGGAATACGGTCGGCATCCTTTCCGGAGGCAATCGCTTTCAGCAGCCGGAAGAAATCGCGGTAAGCTCCGGCGGTAAACATAAATCCGCTCAGGGGATCCGCCTGGTAGGCAGCCACCGATTCCGTATTTTTCGACAGCCAGGATCCGGGACGGATCCGGTTGCCATACTGCATCGCATATTGTCCCAGGGCCAGCATATCCAGCATCTTGC
>CAMOYN010000021.1 GCA_946630035.1 uncultured Lachnospiraceae bacterium | reverse complement strand
ACCGGACGCTTCGTGATCGGTGGCCCCCACGGTGACAGCGGACTGACCGGCCGGAAGATCATCGTGGATACCTATGGTGGATATGCCCGTCACGGCGGCGGCGCTTTCTCCGGAAAGGACTGCACCAAGGTAGACCGTTCCGCAGCCTATGCCGCCCGCTATGTGGCAAAGAATCTGGTGGCAGCCGGCCTGGCCGATAAATGCGAGATCCAGCTGTCCTATGCCATCGGTGTAGCGACTCCTACTTCCATCAATATCAATACCTTCGGCACCGGAAAACTGTCCGATGAAAAGCTGATTGAAATCATCCGGAAACACTTCGACCTTCGTCCCGCCGGCATCATCCGTATGCTGGATCTTCGCCGGCCGATCTATCGCCAGACGGCAGCTTACGGCCACTTCGGAAGAACCGACCTGGATCTGAGCTGGGAGCATACGGACAAAGCCGCCGAACTCGCCGCCTACCTCGGATAAAAGACTACTTGCATTTCTTCTGTCTTCGGTGTACAATGGAGCGAGTGACAGAATTTTTCCTGCGGGAATAAATGAGGGGATGGAGTTATGAGTGTTGAAAAAATGAATGCATATAAGGAACAGAAAGCCCACCGCAAAGAGAATCTTGCGAAGGAAAAGCGCCGTAAAAAGGCGACACGGGCAGCCTGGTATGCAGGAGGAGCCGCTGTGGTTGTTGCGATCTGTGCAGCGATCGGCCTCACAGGATGGAACTCCTATCAGAGATATATCGATTCTCTGCCGAACTATGATGTCACTTCTCAGGTGATCTCGGATTTCGCCGGTGTGCTGGAGGAAGAAGAGCCGGAAGCCGAAGAAGTGGAAGCGGAAGAAGCAGAGGATGGAGCTGTGGCTGAGACAGAGGAAGCCCAGGAAGCAGAGACCGAAGCCGTGACCGAAGCAGCGGAAGAGGAAACCGCAGCTGCTGAGAACGAAGAAACCGAAGCTGCCGCAGGCGAAGAGACCGTGGCCGCTGAGAGCGCTGCAGAATAAACAGACGGTTGATGGGGCTGTGTACAGTATGGTACACAGCCTTTTTAGCCTGACTGAAAGGATGGAATAAGATGTATCAGATCCAATTTGATCAGCCTTGTGTTATACACTTTATCGGAATTGGCGGGATCAGCATGAGTGGCCTGGCAGAGGTTCTTCTGCAGAAAGGGTTTCAGGTATCCGGCTCCGACATGCACGCCTCTGAGCTGACGAAACGGCTGGAGGAGAAGGGAGCCCGTATTTTCATCGGACAGCGGGCGGAGAATATTCCCGCAGAAGCCGTGGCCGTGGTGTATACCGCGGCGGTACACAAAGACAATCCTGAATTCGCCGAGGCTCTTCGCAGAGAACTGCCGCTGCTGAGCCGGGCCGAACTTCTGGGACAGCTGATGCGCAACTACCGGCAGGCTGTGGCCGTGGCCGGAACCCATGGCAAGACAACCACAACCTCCATGCTGACAGAGATTCTGCTGGCGGCCGATGCCGATCCTACGATTTCCGTGGGCGGCATGCTGGATTCCATCGGCGGAAATATCCGCGTGGGAGAGTCCGACTGCTTTGTGACGGAAGCCTGTGAATACACCAACAGCTTCCTTTCCTTCTACCCGACGATCGGCATTATTCTGAATGTCTGTGCCGACCATCTGGATTTCTTCAAAGATCTGGATGACATAAGACATTCCTTCCGTCTCTTTGCCGAGAAACTCCCGGCCGGGGGACTGCTGATCGTCAGCGGCAATATTCCCCGACTGGAGGAACTGACAGAGGGACTTCCCTGCCGTGTTCAGACCGTGGGTATGGCGGAGAATGACGATTACCGGATGACGGGGATCGAGTATGACGAACTGGGTCATCCTTCCTTCCAGCTGTGGCACGGAAAAGAGGATCTGGGTATGATCCATGTGGGTGTTCCGGGAGAACACAATGCCTGGAATGCGCTGGCAGCGATCGCCGCGGCCCGGGAGCTGGGGGTAGACTATGACCCGATCCGGAGCGGCCTGGAGCATTTTGGCGGAACCCACCGCCGCTATGAGAAAAAGGGAGTTCTGCCGGGGGATGTTCTGGTCATTGATGACTATGCCCATCATCCGGACGAGATCCGTGCGACACTGAAAGCGGCCCGGCGTGGAAAACGGGACCGCATTGTCTGTATCTTCCAGCCTCACACCTATTCCCGGACGAAAGCCCTGATGGATGAATTCGCCGATGCTCTGTCACTGGCGGACGAGATTATTCTGGCGGAGATTTATCCGGCGCGTGAAACCGATACCCTGGGAATCAGTTCCCGGGATCTGGCGGCAAAGATTATGGCCCGGGGGAAAAAGGTGTCGTATTTTGCGACATTTGAGGAAATCGAAAAATACGTGAAAAAAAATTGTGTCCACGGTGAGCTGTTGATAACTATGGGCGCAGGTGATGTGGTAAAAATAGGAGAAAATCTGCTGTCCGGCGTATAAGACGGGGATTTATCCACAGTTATCCACACTTTCCACATGCTTTTCCACAGAATCCAATGGTGGAAAAGCATGGTTTTTTTTTCTGTAAAAACCGTAGGTTTCCACGAAATCCACATTTTCCACATTCTGTTTGTGAAGGTAGATGGCACAAAATCGGCTGTTTTCAAAAGAGAAAGGGTATGTTATACTGGCATTGCTCAAGAAGAGGTAAGAAATATGTTTATTAAAAATCAGGAATATTTACCGGTGACTGCTGTTACAAACCGGTTCATAGATGAGTACATGCCGGAGGCCAACGGAGAGTTTGTGAAGATCTATCTGTTCCTTCTGCGCCTGTCCGGCCAGGCCGATGCGGATATCCAGGTGGCTGCGATTGCAGATCGTTTTAACCATACCGAAGCCGATGTGATGCGGGCTCTCCGCTACTGGGAAAAGCAGGGGCTTCTTGCGATGGAGAAGGAGGGAGACCGCATCACGGCGATCCGGCTTCTTCCTGTGGGCGAGAAGAACCTGGCGGTGGAGGAGACGGAGCCGCCGGTGGAGGCAGAGACGGAAGCGACAGAGGCATCCACGGCCAGAACGCCGGTGACAGAAGCTGCGGCAGCGCCGAAGGAACCGGTACAGATTTATGTGTCAGAGAATTCGCTGAATCAGCTTCAGACGGACATGGATTTCAAACAGGTTCTTTTCGTGGCAGAGACCTACCTGGGCCGCACCCTTTCGGTGAAGGACGTGCAGCTCTTCGCCTATCTCTATGATCAGCTGCATTTTTCCGAGGATCTGCTGGAATATCTGGTGGAGTACTGTGTCTCCAAGGAGCATCGCAGCTGCCGCTATATCGAATCGGTGGCCCTGGCCTGGCATCAGGACGGGATCCGGACGGTTGAGCAGGCGAAGGAGATGAACCGGGCTTACAACCGGGAAAACCGTCAGATCATGCAGGCCTTTGGCATCAGTGGACGCATCCTGACCAGAGATGAGAGGAAATTCGTGGAAAAATGGCTGGGAGAGTATGCGATGCCTCTGGCGGTCGTGGTGGAAGCCTGCGGCCGGACCATGTCGGCGATTCATCAGCCCAGTTTTGAATATACAGATAAGATTATCTTCGCTTGGAAACAGGCGGGAGTTCACACCGTAGAAGAGGCAAGGGCGCATCAGGAGAACCGGCGCCTTGGCCGGAAAGCAGCCGCATCGGCCGAGAAGAAGGACACCGGCAGCCGCCGGTACCAGAATTACCGTGGGCGGGACGTGGATTACGATGCACTGATTGCCCAGGGAGGACTGGATTCCTTCCGGAATAACCGGGTGGCGTCCGAAGGATAAGGGGCACGCCGGGAAGGCGGGTGCTCCGGGAAGGAAAAGATAGTATGTCGCTCAGTCATTCACAATATCTGGCGATCGAGCGGGAATATAGCCGGCGTCTGAACCAGGACCGGGAAGAGCAGCAGCAGAGGATCCGGGAGGTGTTCGGACGTCTGCCGGAACTGAAAGCGATCGAAGAAGAACTGGCGGATCTGGCCTATCAGAAGGCCGAAGCCATGCTGGCCGGGCAGAAGGATACGACCGCCCGGCTGGAAGCACGCAGGAAATTTCTGCGGAATAATAAAATATCCCTTCTGAAAGACTCCGGATATCCCCAGGATTATCTGGAGCTTCATTATCAGTGCGAACTTTGCAAGGATACCGGTTTTACCGAGGAGGGAGAGTGCCGGTGCCGCCAGAGGGCGGTGACGGCTCTCCTCTATGGCCAGTCGATGATTCAGGAAGTGCTGCAGAGAGAGAATTTCTCCACCTTCCGTCTGGATTACTATGACCGGACCCATCCCGACCCGGAGAGCGGCATCACCGGATATGACCTGATGCGGGGGCATCTGGAGGTGTGCCGGGAGTTTATCGAGGGATTTGAGCAGAACCGGGAGAATCTTCTCCTGATGGGAGATACCGGGACCGGAAAGACCTTTCTCTCCCATTGTATCGCCAAAGAACTGCTGGACCGCTACTATTCCGTGATCTATCTCTCCGCGACGCAGCTGTTTGAGATGCTGGCGAAACGGACCTTTGGCCGCGAAGGCGCAGATCTTTCGGAGGAAGCGGATCAGATTTTCACCTGCGATTTCCTGATAATTGACGACCTGGGGACAGAACTGACCAACAGCTTTGTGACCTCCCAGCTGTTTACCTGTATCAATGAGCGGATCCTCCGGAGGCGGTCGACTCTGATCTCCACCAATCTGACCATGAACGATATGCTCCGCATTTATACGGAGAGAATTACTTCCCGGCTGATCGGGAATTATCGTATCCTGCGCTTCCCGGAGCGGGACATCCGGCTTTACAAACGGATGCACGGTCCGGAATAAACTGCGTGTTTTTTTCTAATAAACAATAATACAGTCTGGGCAATCGGCTCCATTCATGTTATTATAGGATTATAACGAGCTAAGTACAGTTTTTTATGCGGCGGCTATGACGCCTGCCAGTTCAGGAGGCATCTATGAGTTATGAAGACAAGACGACAACTTTTCCCGGTCTGCCCCTTGGCCCGTTGGGTATCATCGCCCTTCCCGGCTGTGAGAATCTGGTAAGCCATGTAGATTCCTACCTGGCCTCCTGGCGGCGGAGCCGGACGATGGAGGTCTCTGGTTATCAGAAAGAATCCTATCTCCTGGGGGTCACTCTGCCGAGATTCGGCTCCGGAGAGGCCAAAGGGGTAATCAACCAGTCCGTGCGCGGACGGGATCTCTACATCGTGGTGGATGTCAGCAACTACAGCGTGGAGTATTCCATGTATGGGAAAAAGAATCCCATGTCTCCCGATGATCATTTTCAGAACCTGAAACGAGTGATTGCTGCGGTTGGCGGCAAAGCAAAACGGATCAATGTGATCATGCCCTTCCTGTATGAAGGACGTCAGCATAAAAGGGCCGCCAGAGAGTCTCTGGACTGCGCGCTGGCTCTGCAGGAACTCACCAGCATGGGGGTAAAGAATATCATTACCTTTGATGCCCACGATCCCCGGGTGCAGAATGCCATTCCCATGAATGGATTTGAGACCATCATGCCCACCTATCAGTTCGTAAAGAAGCTGCTGAATACCGAGGATGTGACCATCGATGCTTCCCATATGATGGTGATCAGCCCGGATGAGGGAGCGATCGGGAGAGCCATCTATTTTGCCAACATGCTGGGACTGGATGTGGGTATGTTCTATAAGAGAAGGGATTATACCCAGATCATAGACGGCAAGAATCCCATTGTGGCCCATGAGTTCCTGGGCAGCAGTGTGGAAGGCAAGGATGTGATCATTGTGGATGATATGATAGCCTCCGGTGAGAGCATTATTGATGTAGCCCGTCAGCTGAAAGAACGGAAGGCACGGAAAGTATTTGCCTGTGCTACCTTTGGCCTGTTTACCAAGGGTATGAGTGCCTTTGACAAAGCACGGGAAGAGGGTCTGATTGACCGGATTTATACCACCAATCTGATCTATCAGACACCGGAACTTCTGAGCCGCGAGTACTATGTGGATGTGGATATGAGTGAATATCTGGCGGCTCTGATTGATTCGATGAATCATGACACGTCAATTGAGAGTCTGCTGAGTCCTACCTTTAAGATTCAGAAGCAGGTAGCACGCTTTAAAGAGCAGGCCTGACAGACAGGATGGAGTTTTGTATATGAAGGGACGAAAATGGCTGCCGGCAGTCGTCTGGCTGGTCGGAATGATTCTGATCGGGACAGCGGGGGGAATACAGGCAAAGAGCCGGGACACCTGGATGCAGGTTATGGCCACGGAGGCGGAGAGTACTTCGGCGGAGGAAACTTCTTCCGTGGAGGAGAGCTCCACAGAGGCGGAGGCGACGATTGCCCAGCCGAAACTTCTCCGGGCCAGAGCCACGGTCGGTCAGATACGAGTGACCTGGAAAAAAGTGAAGTACGCGACTCAGTACCTGGTGTACCGCCGGGGAGGAACGTCAAAGAAATATACCAAGATCGCCACCGTAAAGGCGGAGTCCAGCCGGGTTTATGTGGATACGAGTGTAAAGCCGGGGATCACCTATACCTATACGGTACGGGCGGTGGGAAAGATCAACCGGAAAAAAGTGAAAAGTACGGTGGATAAAGACGGCGTATCGGCCGTGGCTAAAGTACCCACCGTCGAGATGGTAAACGGTATCATGAGCGGAAGCGCGGCGGTGGTGCGATGGAAAAAAGTACCTGCCGTCACAGGATACCGTCTGTACCGGAAGAAGGATAATGGTTCCTTTTCTCTGATCGCCATTATTCCGGATGTATCCACGGTTCGCTACCGGGATAAGAGCGTGGAGGTGGGTCACAGTTATACCTATATGGCCAGAGCCTACGTCGTGGTCGGGGGCAAGAAATATACCGGCAGCGCGGGCAAGGAGACGGTGACGGTCTCCTACCCGGTGAATGCGCCTCAGATCGAGACGGTCTCCTCCGGAGCAGGAAAGATCCGCATTGTCTGGGAGATGGCCAGTGATATTACCGGCTATGTAATTTACCGCCGCACCGGAACCAACGGGACTTTTAAGGCGATCGCCTCGACGGCCAAGATCCGGCAGAATTATTACTGGGACCGCACCGCGGTGGCCGGAACGGAGTATACCTATGCGATTGCTTCGTATCTGACACTGAACGGGAAGAAGATTTACAGCGAGAAGAGTATTCAGCAGGATACCGTCATCTGCCTTCCGGGGACTCCTTTCATGAGTTCCGTGGTACGGGAGGACAGCTTTGACATGGTATACTGGAATCCGGCACCCCATGTCGATGGATATATTGTATACCGCAAGACCCAGTCCTCCGGTTCTACCTGGTCGGAAGTGGCCCGGGTCAGTTCGGCGACCACCCAGCTTCAGGTCAGCCGGGTGGAGGAGGGTGTGACCACCTATGCCGTCCGCGCCTGGACTCAGGTGGGAGATTCTTCGGTGAGGAGTCCCTATCTGGATCAGATGTCCAATGAGGTGCATCATTATTCGTCGCAGAAGATCCTCTTTGCCGGGGACAGTATCACCTACGGCTATCTGGAGGATAAGACCCGTACCCCGGTACCCTATCCGGAACGTGTGAAGAGGGTGACCGGGATTGACGGATATACCAATGCCAGCTACACCGGCTGCACCATCGCCCGGATGGAAGGGACAGCCAACAGTCTGGCGGCCCGGGTAGAGAGCGGAGCGATCTCCTTTGCCGGTTACTCGGTGATCTGGCTGGCAGCGGGGACCAATGATTATGCCCGGAATGTGGAGATCGGAAAGATCTCCGACACCTCGGACAATACGATTTATGGGGCACTGAACACGATTTTCAAGGCGATTGAGGAGCAGAATCCGGAGGCCAAGGTGGTTCTCATGACGCCCCTCTACCGCGGACGTTTGAACAATGACTGGAGCAAACGGGGATATTATTATCTGAATACCGCCGGTTATTCCCTGGAGGACTACTGTATTGCCATGAAGCGGGCAGCGAACCGCTATGGTGCCAGTGTATTTGACTCAGAGAAACAGGGAATCATTACCGAAGCCAATTACTCCGCGATGCTGGGAGAAGCCCTGCATCCGACCGAGGAAACCTATGTGATGCTGGCAAAAGCGATCTCCGCCTTCCTGGTGGAGAAAGTGATGAGCCCGGATCCGGAGTCCTGAAAACCAGACCAGGAGGAGGGGGAGTATGAGCGCAGCCGATACATTGAAGGAATGGGTAGAAGAGAGTCACCGCATCGTATTTTTCGGAGGGGCCGGAGTATCCACGGAGAGCGGAATTCCGGACTTCAGGAGCACGGACGGTCTCTACCATCAGCAATACGATTACCCGCCGGAAGAGATTTTAAGTCACACCTTTTTTATGAGAAATCCGGAAGAGTTTTACCGCTTCTACTGGGCGAAGATGATCGCGGAGAATGCGAAACCCAATGCCGCCCATAAAGCGCTGGCGAAATGGGAGCAGGAGGGGCGGCTGACGGCGGTGGTGACCCAGAACATTGACGGACTTCATCAGATGGCCGGGAGCCGGAGGGTGTACGAGCTGCACGGGTCGGTACACCGGAACCACTGTATGAAATGCCGCCGGTCCTATACCTTGAATCAGATTCATCCTCATTCCGGAATTCCGCGCTGTGAATCCTGCGGCGGTATCATTAAGCCGGATGTGGTTCTGTATGAAGAGGGACTGGATCAGGATACGGTAAATGGTGCCTGCGCCGCCATTTCACAGGCGGATATGCTGATCATCGGAGGCACCTCCCTGACCGTTTATCCGGCGGCCGGGTTTGTGAATCTCTTCCACGGGAAACATCTGGTACTGATTAACCGCACAGCGACGCCGATGGACCGGAACGCGGATCTGGTGATTTCCGACAGCATCGGGAAAACTCTGGAGGCTTTTCTGTAATGGACATTCGTATCGGCGATCGGGTGAGCCTCAAGAAGGGACATCCCTGCGGCAGTAATGAATGGGAAGTTCTCCGGGTGGGAATGGATTTCCGGCTGAAATGTATGGGTTGTGGCCATATGATCCTGGTGCCGAGAAAGCTGGTGGAGAAAAATCTCCGGCGGCTGGTCCGGGGCGGAGAAGAGATCTCCCGGGAAGAACTACAGAATACTCCCCGCAGGGGATGATAAAAGCACCTTCCGTGTTTTCAGGCCTGAAAGATAGGAGTAAATATATGCAGCAGATGACAGAACACAGGCAGGGAATGGCGCAGCGCGTGATCCAGTCGGCAGAGATCCTGCAGATGAATACCCAGGAACTGACGGCGTATCTGAAGCAGCAGGAGCTGGAAAATCCGTTGGTAGACCTGGAAGACGTCCGGGAGGAGACGACATCCGCGTCCCGGCAGCAGCGGCGCCTGGAATGGCTGAATTCTGCCGATGAGCAGAATCGTGTATACTATCGGGAAGAGTATGAAGAGGAGCAGGAGAGGGAAGCCTGGAACGTCCTGGTGGAGGAAGACGGCGGCCTTCCGGAATATGTGCTGTCCCAGCTGTCTCCCTTTTTACAGAACAAGAAAGAGGAGGAGATCCTCTATTTTATGGCCTATTCCCTGGACAGCCGGGGATATCTGACGGAGAGCCTGCACAGCCTGGCGGAGAGATTTGCGATGGAGGAGGCGGACATGGCCCGCTACCTGTATCTGCTTCAGTCGGCGGAACCGGCCGGGGTCGGAGCCAGAAATCTGAGTGAATGTCTGCTGCTGCAGCTGGACCGCCTGTCGGGAGACACTTCGGTGGCACGGCGGATCGTGATGGAGTGTCTGGAACTTCTGGGAGAGAATCAGCTGGCCAAGATCGGCCAGATCTTGGGGATTTCCCCGGAGGAAGTGAAGGAAAACTGCCGGCTGGTACAGTCCCTCAATCCCAAGCCGGGCAGTGGATTCAGTGACCGCGAGAATCTTCGCTACATCCAGCCGGATGTGACTGTGGTCAAATTTGAAGAATATTTTCAAGTAATTATCAACGATTCTTCTTATCCGGGAATCGTGATCAATTCCTATTACAGTCACCTTCTGGAAGAGGATGTGCCGGAGGAGACGAAGGAATATATCCGAAATAAATCCGGTCAGGCGGAGTGGCTGATACAGTGCATTGAACACCGTAAAGATACCTTGACGACGGTGACAAAGGCGATGGTGGAATGGCAGCATCTGTTCTTTGAAAACGGTCCAGGATACCGTCAGGTTATGTCCCTGGAAGACATCGCCGGAAAGACGGGTCTGCACGTGTCAACCATCGGCCAGGCCATCCGGGACAAATATATACAGTGTACCTGGGGCATCTTTCCGATGAATTACTTTTTCCCTCGGCCGGCCTCTGCCACAGAGGAGACGGAAAAGGACAGTTCCGGGCAGATCAAAGAGCAGATCCGGAAGATTATTGAAGCTGAGGATAAGAGAAAGCCCATGAGCGATCAGAAAATCATGGATCAGCTGGTGGCTGCCGGTTTCCGGATTTCCCGGCGGACCGTGGCGAAATATCGCACCGAACTGGGATTTGCGGAGGCTTCCGGGCGGAAAAAGATGGATAGTTGATCTTTTGAACCAAAAAATCTGCAAAAATCAGAGAAAAATCAAAGGAAAATGCGAAAAAGAATTGCATTAATTCAACGGTTTTGTTATAATACGTGAGAGTACGTACATTGTGGAGTGCAGAAAACTCCGGGTGATTCCCGATTTTTGTTCCTGACACTTAGCCACAAAATCCAGGGAATTTACCGGTACGTAGGAGGTTTGAAAGATGTGTAAAGAAGCTGAAGTTAAGGATGTAGCCGAAAAGACCGTAGAAGCTGCAGAGAGCGCTGTAGAAGCCGCTGCTGCAGAAGCCGTAGAAGCCGCTGCCGCTCCGACCGAGACGATGGCTGATCTGGGCGATGCTCTGGAAGAGTCCCTGAAAAAAGGACCTCAGAACGATGATCCTGTATGGGATAAGTTCGAGCAGATGCTGGAAGAGAAGACCGTTTTCCCGGTAAAGGTTGACAGTGTTGTAAAAGCGGGTGTCGTTGCTTTCGTCGATGACGTGCGTGGATTTATCCCGGCTTCTAAACTGTCCAATGGTTATGTGGAGAATCTGGAGGACTTCAAGGGAAAGACTCTGGATGTTATGGTCATCACCGCAGATAAGGCTGCAAAGAGACTGGTTCTGTCCGCCCGTGAAGTGCTGAGACAGAAAGAAAAAGAAGCGAAAGCAGCTGCCCTGGCCGCATGTCAGGTAGGCGATGTGAAGGAAGGTACCGTAGATTCCCTGATGGATTACGGCGCTTTCATCGAGCTGGAAGACGGAGTCTCCGGACTGCTTCATGTGTCCCAGATCGATTTCAAGCGGATCGAGAAACCTTCGGATGTTCTTGAAAAAGGACAGAAGGTTCAGGTTAAGATCATCGCCATCAAAGACGGCAAGCTGAGCCTCTCCATGAAGGCTCTGAAGGAAGCTCCCGCCCGCGCTGAGAAGAGCGACCGTCCCGAGAGAGCTCCCCGCAGTGACCGCGGCCCCCGCCGTGAGCGCAAAGACGAAGAGGTCTTCAACTACAAAGAGACAGGAAAGGCTACTACCAGCCTCGGCGATCTGCTCAAAGGCGTAAAACTGGACTAATCCTCCGGTTTCCGCCCCTGTAAGATGAGAATAGATACAAAACCTCTGCCCATCCGGGCAGAGGTTTTTTATCTCATAGGAAATTTCTTCGAAATCCCCTATGAGATAAAAAACACTCCGTGGGGATGCGCAGATGCGCGTATAAGGAATTATGTCGGCAGAGCCGACCGCGCATCGCGCAGCATCTCGCTTAGGCGAGATGCTTTCTTGTCTATATTGAAAAACTATAAACCCTGTGGTAAACTATGTTATAAGAGCCGGATGAACCATCCGGAAGACAATAAATCAGAATCATGAGGGACATAAAAGATGAAAATATCGACGAAAGGAAGATATGCGATCCGGGTCATGCTGGATCTGGCAGAGCATGATAACGGAGAGTTTATTCCCCTGATGGATATTGCCAACCGTCAGGAAATCTCCGAAAAATATCTGGAGGCGATCGTCTCCGTCCTGAGTAAAAAGGGATTTCTGCTGTCTCTGCGGGGGAAAGGCGGCGGATATAAACTCGCGAAAAGACCGGAATATTATACCATCGGGAGCATACTCAAGACGACGGAGGGGCCCCTGGCCCCGGTAGCCTGCCTTGAAAATGTACCCAACACCTGCCCCCGGGTCGCGGAATGCAAGACGATCCACATGTGGGAGAACTTCGCCAAACTGGTCGATGATTATTTCGAGGGGATCACCCTCGCCGACCTGATGGACCCGGCGCTGGAGGCCGACAATTATTGCATATGATACGAAGGGACCCAAAGTCACGCATATCCATGCTCGCATGGATATGCGTGACCTTGGGTCCCGCAAAAGCACCGAAAATGAGCCATTTTTCGAAGAAAAATGTGCGGATTTGAGGTGTTTTTTCAGGATGGCGGGAGTGCGAAGCACGGAGCCATCCGTAGTATCATATGTAATAAAAAATCCGGCAAAAACACCGAAAATGAGCCTTCTCCCTGTTACGGTACCACATCCGGCAGCTTATCAAAGAGATACCCATAGTAATCGGTCTCTATGATCTTTGCGGAATAATAGAACCGGTTCTTTACCATGGCGATGCATTCGGACAGATAATCTTCGGATACTTCGCCGCCGTCCAGGCTCGTGATCTTCTGATTGGTATTGTCGTACATGATGCGGTCGGTGATAAAACTCCGGTCCTGGAAGCAGACGACGGGGTTTACACTGCCGAAGATGTCCGTGCCGATGTAGAGGCGGGAGTCATAGGGCAGTCCGAAGAGATTCGAGAGGGTGGGAGCGATGTCCAGGCTGGAGCAGTAGGTGTCCACGTCGATGGGTTCTTTCATCTCGCTGTTCCAGAGGAGGAAGGTGCTCTCGTAGAGGCCGAAGGTTTCGTCGAAATCCGCGCCGCGCAGTTCCCGGTACTGCTCGATGGTGAGCCCGTAGGGGTAATGGTCGGGGCTGAGGGCGATTACGGTATCGGCCAGGTCGCCGGAGGCTTCCAGCTGCTGCAGCAGAGAGGCCATGGCTTCCTCCAGCTCCAGCTGGCTTGCCATATAGGCTTTGACTTCCTCACTGCAGGAGGCAAAACGGGAGTTTTCGATCTGCTCACGGTGTTTTGCCGACATGGCATTGGAGTCCCAGGTATATTCCAGATGGCCGCTGACGGTCATGTAATACACATGGAAAGGTGTATCCGGGGTGGTATAAAGCGGTACGGACTGTTCCATCATCTCCACGTCGGATTCCGGCCAGGTATCGGACAGCTCCAGTCCGTGTCCCTTGGCGTAGAAATCATATCCCATGGTGGGGTAGGAGAGGTTCCGGTTGTAATAAGTATAAGAATGATTGTGGAAAGCCTGGGTCAGATAGCCCAGGTTTTTAAACTGGTTTCCCAGACCGAAGGGCATGTAATGGGAGGCGATCTCTGTGTAACTCCAGGTCCCGGCTTTGGGAATCAGTCCGGTGGTGGCAACGAACTCGCCGTCACTGGTGCTCACACCCCAGATCGGAGTGTAAAAATGATGGAAGCGGAACCCTTCGTTCTGCAGCCGGTAGAGGGTAGGTGTCAGCTCCGGGTCGATGGCAAAGGCGGAAAAGGCCTCCGCCGTGATCAGAACCAGATTCTTTCCCTCAAAATATCCCGTATAATCGTTTTTCCGGGAAGGGGTCCGGTTGGAGAAGTAGGAATTCATATCGGCATAATCGATGTTCCGCATCTCCTCCTCTTTATCCACCTCCCGGGAAAAGGGAAGATCCAGGGCGTTGTATTCTTCCGGATCGTATACCGTGGTATTTACCAGCACATTGTCATGGCCGTCGTGGGGAAGTTCCTTCTCCTCCGCCTCCGGTTGAATGGCACCTTCCTGATCCGGCAGATCCTGAACCATCGTCTGGGGGGATTCGGGAACATCGATGACGATCTGCTCCATATTCAGACGGATCGTCTCAGGGCGGGTTGCCTGCAGATGCAGAATATTGTACTTCACATCCAGAAATTCCGTGGCCAGCATGCCGAAGGTTTTCACGGATTCCGTGGGAACAAATTCATACAGCATCATGTAACTGGGACTGATGGCACCGTGATAGTCCAGAATGGCTCCGGTAAAGGTGATACAGACGGCACCGGTAAAAACCACCAGAGAGCGCCATCCCCTCTGCTCGTCGTAGGGGACAGCGATAAACTGCATACGATACCAGGTACACCAGAGTATGAACCAGGCCAGCAGCAACAGAAAAGCCGGCGCCACGGCAATGACAGCATCCACCACGACCGAGAAGAAGTCGGTCATGGTGTCCCCGGCGCCGGAGATGGATTTGAGATAAAAGGGCGTCTCAAACAAGGTATAATAGGATACCTGGGCACAGTAAATAATGGTTCCGAAGGCCGCCGGTATGGTCTGAAGCCGCCAGGCCATGGGGCGGTCTTTCGGAATCTGTCCGATCCAGTACAGAAACAATCCCCAGGTAAGGGAAAAGAGGATCTTATGAATGGTGAATCCCTGTTTCAGAAACAGACTGAAAATCAGTTCGTTCCAGAGATTGTAAAAAAGGGGAATAAATAAAAGGAAATATTTCCTGCGGTTCATAAACTATACCTAAGATACTTTTGTCAGCTTCTTTGTTTTATACGTGTATTTGTAATTGATTCCGTCGATGCTGATCAGGCAGTATTTACTCGTGTAATTGTAGGGGATCAGCATCACCTTGCCCGTGATGGTGCCGAGATTGGTGAGAGCGCTGCCATCCTGTTTCCGGCGGTAAATCGTCAGTTTGGTCAGGGCCTTTTTGCTGTAAGCTCCATAATAAACATGTCCTTTTACAAAGGAGGCCGAGAGTCCTCGCTTCGCCAGCTGTACTACTTTCTTTAGACCGGTGCCGGTGATGCGGTACAGACTGAGGCGGACCGGGGATACATCGCTGGTGTAATCGTGACACACGATGACGTACTTCGAAGCACGGGCAGTGATCAGCCCCGGATTGAGAACGAGTTTAAACTTCCCGGTTTTGAGATGGTACTGATAGGTCCAGTATTTCCATGCTTCAAAACTGCTTCGTGTCAGAAAGACCTGGTTCTGATAGATGGCTGAAATATTATAATAGTCCGGATCATACTTACGGGGTTCCGTCGGCAGGGATTTGAGTGCCTTCGTCTTGCCCGTGTTGCAGGAGAAGCGATAGAGCTTATAAGTATTGGAGTCGGCATAGAGAACCAGAGTGCCATTGGTGAAGTAGGTGTGATATCCCTCGGCCACCAGGCTGTAATTTTTCCCGTCTCTGGAATAATACAGTTTACTGTCGTCCTGACGGAACCAGGTGCCTCCGACCTTCTCTTCGGTTTTTTCATAATCTTCAAAGAGGTGCTGATAGGCGGTAGCCGCTTCGGCCCGGGAACCGGTTAGCAGGAGCAGGGCAGCGAGCAGGGAGAAGAAAAACATAGGGATCATGTGTTTTGGACTGTGCTTCATAGTTTACCTCCTTTGCGTTATGGCTGAGCATTTCATGTATTAGTTATATACGTTTAAGGTTGTTTAAGATAAGGAAATGCTACGATTAAAGTATAGTCATTTTAGGGGCGGGATGCAAGCAAAAATCCGATTTGCGAAGGTTTAGGTAGAAATTAGCAGGAATTTGTGATAAAATAATCCGGTGATTGCGTGAGAGGGGAGGAGGGTTCCGATGGCGATTCAGACAATCGGTTTTATCGGCCTCGGGCTGATCGGGGGATCTCTGGCAAAGACGATCCGCCGGGTCAAGCCGGAGATGACTTTGATAGGATACAATCGGAGCAAGGCCAGCCTGGTGGCCGCCCTGGAGGACGGCACTCTGAACATGGCACAGGATTCCATCACGGACAGTTTTGCTGCCTGTGACATGATCTTTCTGTGTGCGCCGGTGGAGGTCAATATTTCCTGCCTGAAGGAATTGTCGGGCATCATCCGGGGGGATTGTATCCTCACGGATGTGGGAAGTGTCAAGACACCGATCCATGAGGCGGTGGAGACACTGGGGCTGTCCGGACAGTTCATCGGTGGGCATCCGATGGCAGGCTCCGAGCGATTTGGCTACATGAATGCAGAGGACCGGCTGCTGGAGAATGCCTATTTTATCCTGACACCCTCGGGGAGCGCCCCGGACTGGATGCTCTCGGAGTACCGGTCGCTGGTGGAGGACCTGGATTCTCTGCCGGTGGTTCTGGATTACAGACAGCATGATCAGGTGACGGCTGCGATCAGTCATCTTCCCCATGTGATCGCCTATGCCCTGGTAAATCTCATCAAACGCTCCGACAGTCCGGAGGGTACGATGCGCCGCCTGGCGGCGGGAGGCTTCAAGGATATCACCCGGATCGCTTCTTCCTCGCCGGATATGTGGCAGCAGATCTGCCAGGAGAATCAGGAAGCCCTGCTTCAGATCCTGGAGGACTATCAGAATTCCCTCTCTCAGATGGCGGAGGCGATCCGGAGCAGAGACGGGAAATATCTGAGGGATGAATTTGAAGAAGCCAGAGTGTACCGCAATACCCTGCCCCAGAACGGCCGGGGGTCTCTGCCGCGCAGCTGTGTGATCAGTGTAGATATTCTGGATGAACCGGGAGCGCTGTCGGTGGTGCTCTCCATCCTGGGAGCCCATCGGATCAGCGTGGACAATCTGGAAATCATGAACAACCGGGAAAACCAGGATGGTGTGCTCCGGCTGTTCCTGAAGGATGAGGAAGCGGTGAAGCGGGCCATCGAAGCGCTGAAAAGAAGAAATTATAATGTATATACAGAGTAAAGGCCGTGTATACAGAAATACGAGGAGGAAAACGTGAGAGAAAGTGGAGTATTGATGCATATTACTTCCCTGCCGTCCCCCTACGGGATCGGTACCATGGGAAAAGCCGCCTATGAGTTTGTGGATTTTCTGGAGGAAAGCGGTCAGTCCTGGTGGCAGATCCTTCCCCTGGGGCAGACCGGCTTCGGGGATTCTCCCTACCAGTCGGCCTCGGCCTTTGCCGGGAATCCCTATATGATCGACCTGGATCTCCTGAAAGAGGACGGATATCTGACCGCCGAGGAGATTGAGGCCGTGGACTGGGGCGAAGATCCCACCCAGGTAGACTATGCGGGACTGTATGAGAAACGTTACCCCCTGCTGCGGCTGGCCTTCCAACGTTTCCAGGAGAATATTCACCCGGACTATGATCCCTTCTGCTGGGAACAGGGACAGTGGCTGGAGGACTATGCCCTGTACATGGCCATCAAGAGAGACCTGTCAGGGGCATCCTGGGACACCTGGGAGAAGCCGATCCGTCTGCGGGAGCCGGAAGCCATCGAGGAGGCCAAGAGACGGCTGGGCGTGGAGATGTTCTTCTGGAAGATGATTCAGTTCTTCTTCTTCCGCCAGTGGAGAGCGCTGAAGGCCTATGCCAATGGCAAAGATATCAAGATCATCGGAGATATCCCGATCTACTGTGCCTTCGATTCCGCCGATGTGTGGGCACAGCCCTGGCTCTTTGATCTGGATGCGGAAGGCAAACCGGTGGAAGTGGCCGGATGCCCGCCCGATGCCTTCAGTGATGACGGACAGCTCTGGGGGAACCCTCTCTACCGTTGGGACATCATGCGTCGGGATGGCTATTCCTGGTGGATGAACCGGATCAAACACAATCTGGGATTCTATGACATGATCCGGATCGACCATTTCCGCGGCTTTGATGCCTATTACTGCATTCCCTATGGTGACAAGAACGCACGGCGTGGCTGCTGGCGCCAGGGACCGGGGATGGATTTCTTCCGCATGCTGAAATGGACCATGGGAACGGATGTACCTCTGATCGCAGAAGATCTGGGTTACCTGACCCCCTCCGTACGTCGGCTGCTGGCGGATACCGGTTACCCCGGAATGAAGGTACTGCAGTTCGCCTTCGACAGTGGCAGCGCCAATGAATATCTGCCTCATCACCACCGGATCAATGCCATCATCTATACCGGCACCCACGACAATGATACCAACATCGGCTGGTGGAAAGGACGCACCTTCGCTCAGAAACAGGAAGTGTGCCGCTGGCTGCGGATGGGAAGCGGCGAGACCCCGAATCACGCCATGATGCGCGCCGCCATGGAAAGCGTCTGCGACACCGCGATCCTGACGATGCAGGATCTCCTGGAACTCGGCACCGAAGCCCGCATGAACGAACCCTCCACGGCCGGAAAGAACTGGAAATGGAGAGCAAAAGAAGGCTATCTCACCAAAGAACTGGTGAAAAAACTCCGCCGCCTGACCGAGGCCTACGACCGGCTCCCCAAGGCAGAAGCCACAGAGGAGATCGAAGATCCCCTGCCCCTCGGAGCCAAAATACCCAGCACCGTGAGAGAAGCCTGATGTACCTTTTATAGAATATAACCAGACACCAAAGCTCCCTCCCTGGCAGAAAATGTTTCTCGAAGGGGAGGATCCGCAACGCCGGTACTTAGCGAACCAAGCTCGCAGAGCGAAGGTGAGGTTAG
>CAMOYN010000020.1 GCA_946630035.1 uncultured Lachnospiraceae bacterium | reverse complement strand
AATGGGTGAAGGTCGCTGACGGAGGTCCCTATCTGAAGACAAAGGCAAGACTGGGTTAGAGTCCTGAAATGCGAAACTGCCGTGCGCCAGGTGCCGACGGCAGCCGCTATGCAGAATGGAGATAAAAATGACTGATATAACAGAAATCATTCTCCGGAAACTGTCGCAGCTGGGCTGTGATATGTGGGAGATGACAGAGAAACATACAAAAAGCCGGGAGTTCTATTTTATCCGGCACCGGCTGGATCAGGACCGGCTGACGGACGTGACGGCTCTTCAGGTAAAGGTATATATTGCTTCCGAAGACAATCAGTATCTGGGCAGTGCGTCGGGAGAAATCCCGCCCACGGCCTCAGAGAAAGAGATCGACAAGATCCTCTCGGATCTGAAATTCCAGGCGGGGCTGGTGAAAAATCCTTACTATACCCTGCAGGATGTGCAGCCGGAGGTGACCGGCGATCTTCCGGAGATCGACTCCGCCGGCATCGCAAAAGCGTTTATGCAGGCCATCCGGAGTGTGCCGGAAACCGGAACGGAAGATATCAATTCCTATGAAATCTTTGTGCGGGAAATAACCCGCCGATACCGGAATTCCCACGGCCTGGATGTCACCTGCCGCTGGCCGGATTCCATGGCGGAGATCGTGGTAAACGCCCGAAAAGACGAGCATGAGATCGAACTTTACCGGAACCTGACCTCCGGAACCTGTGACGCGGACCGGATCTGTGACGGGGTCCGGCGGGCCATGCAGTACGGCAAAGACCGGCTTCTGGCGCAGCCCACCCCGGAGGGACTGAATTGCCCGGTGGTATTTACCACTTCCGATGCCGTGTCAATCTACGAGTTTTTTACCGACCGGATGAATGCAGGCCTGAAGGTGAGGAAACTCTCCGGCTGGGAAGCCGGAAAACCGATCACAGAGACGAGAGCAGAGGGGAGTGGGACCACCGGAGATCCGGTGACCCTGGAAGCCCTTCCGTTCCTCCCCAACTCTTCCGCCAATGTTCCGGTGGACGCCGAAGGTTCCCGGATCCGGGAGCGCCGCCTGATCTCAGAGGGCGTGGCAGAGAATTTCTGGGGAGACCGGCAGTTTTCCTGCTATCTGGGGCTTACCGACAGCTCTATGGTCTACAACTTCCGGGTATCCGGCGGAACCCTGACCGAAGAAGAGTGGAAGAAGCGGGAACATCTGGAGATCGTGGAATTCTCCGATTTTCAGGTGGATGCCATGAGCGGCGACATTGCCGGGGAAATCCGCCTGGCCTACTGGCGCCACGACGGGGTGACTGAGATCGTCACCGGCGGCTCCGTCTCCGGACAGATGCCCGCCCAGATCGCCGGCATGCGCTTCTCCCGGGAAGCCGTGCAGTATGACAACTGGGAGATCCCCGCTGTGACCATGCTCCCCTCCCTTGCCATCACCGGCTGCCGATAATTTTGGGACATGGCGAACGTCCCCCTGTCCCACCGCGAAGCCGCAAATTGATTGAGGACAATCCAACGTAAAACTCTGCAAAAAATTCGCGCTATAAACTTGTAAAGTGAATTGCGAAAGTGTATAATAATCAGAAAGTGTTTCATCGATGAATGAAACAGGGGGTATGAAAAATATCCCCAAAAGTAACTCAACTTGTGAAAAGGAGGTTTTTTCACTATGACCAAGAATCAGAAACGTACGCTGGCTCTGATGCTGGCAGCCACCATGGCAGGTGGTCTGGGCGTGACAGGCAATGTTTCCGCCGCTGAGATGGACCCCACAGCCAAAGCCGCAGAGGCTTATGCCGCAAACTTCAACGCAGACACATGGACCGATGAGTCTGCTGCAATCTATGATGCTACCCTCTCTGAGTTCTATTCGATCTATCAGAGTGCCAGTGAAGCAGAGACCCTCTCGGAGCGTTTTGCTCTTCAGGCAGTGGCAGAAGCCAAGATGCTTGAGACCGGTGTGATGCTTCCCCTGACAACCCGGGGCGGCGCCTATGGCATCGGCCGTGTAGCTCCCTATTCCATTAACACGACTCTGTGGGGAAATGATGCGGACCGTCTTCATTCCGCAATCGTTACCACCGAACCCATCGTTCCGGCAGACCGGGATGAGATGAAAGAGAAGTGGAAAGAGCTGCGCGGAACCGGCACCTACAAAGAGTGGGCTAAGGAATTCCTGACCGGCAAGGGCTATGAGCTGAAGGATACCCTGAACTGGATCAATACTTCCGATCCGGTTACCTGGGACGTTCTGGCTACCTCCCTGCAGGCTGACTCCGAGAAGATCGTACAGACCTATGACGGCCTGATGGAATACGACATGGAGAATGAGCATCAGCCGGCACTCGCTACCGAGTACAGCGTTTCTGATGATGGTACCGTTTATACCTTTAAGATCCGTGAAGGCGTTACCTGGGTGGATTCTCAGGGCCGTAAGGTTGCCGATGTGAAGGCAGACGACTTCGTAGCCGGTATGCAGCACATGATGGATGCCGCCGGCGGCCTGGAGTATCTGGTTGGCGCCGAGGGCTGCAACATCGTCGGAGCCGACGGTTATGTAGCCGGTGAGATCACCGATTTCTCCCAGGTGGGTGTAAAGGCAGTGGATGACTATACTCTGGAGTACACTCTGGAAGCTCCCTGCTCCTTCTTCACCACCATGCTTTCCTATGGCGTATTCGCTCCCATGAGCCGCGCCTACTATGAGTCCCAGGGCGGAAAATTCGGCGCTGAGTTCTCTGCCGATGACCCCAACTATCTGTATGGTACCGATCCTGACCACATCGCTTACTGCGGTCCTTATCTGGTAACCAACGCTACAGAGAAGAACACCATCGTTTACAAGCTGAACGATTCCTACTGGAACAAAGAAAATGTCGACCTGACCACCATCAACTGGAACTACAACGATGGTTCCGATGATGTGAAGCAGTACAATGACGTCATTGCCGGCGTTGTAGATCAGTGCCGTCTGAACCCTTCCTGCCTGGAGAAGGCAAAAGCCGACGGAAACTTTGAGAAATACGCATACATTTCCGGTACCGACGGAACTTCCTACATGGGATTCCTGAACCTGAACCGGAAAGCTTTCGCAAACTTCAACGACAACACCGTGGCCGTCTCTGATGTAACCGTAGAAGAAGCTCAGAGAACCCACGCTGCCATGATGAACGAGCATTTCCGCCGTGCCATCGTAAGCTCCGTAGACCGCGGTTCCTACAATGCCCAGACCGAAGGCGAAGAGCTGAAGCTGAACAGCCTTCGTAACTGCTACACCCCCGGTACCTTCGTATCCCTGGAAGAGGACACCACCATCGCCATCAACGGCGAAGACACCACCTTCCCGGCCGGTACCTTCTACGGTGCTGTGATGCAGGCTCAGCTGGATGCTGACGGCGTTCCTTTCAAGGTATGGGATGCAGAGGCTGACGGCGGCATCGGTTCCTCCGACGGATATGACGGATGGTACAATCCGGAATATGCCAAGGCCGAGATGCAGAAAGCCATCGAAGAGCTGGCAGCTGAGGGCGTTACCATCGATGCTGAGCATCCGATCCAGTTCGATAACACCTACTTCGCCGGTTCCGAGCAGTACACCAACCGTGCCAACGTTCTGAAACAGTCCATCGAGAACACCCTGGAAGGCATGGTACATGTAAACCTGATCGCCTGCGAATCCGATATGGACTGGTACTACTCCGGATACTACACCAGCACCGGTTACGAGATGAACGGAGACTTCTCCGATCTGTCCGGCTGGGGCCCTGACTACGGTGATCCTCAGACCTACCTCGCAACCCTCGCACCCGACTATGCCGGATATATGTGCAAGACCATTGGTATGTACTAATATATAAGAAATAAAAAAATATAGCCTTAACAGATGTGGGGTACACGGATTTCGCGTGCCCCACATCCCGTTATGTAATTGAGAGACTTCCTATGACAAAATATTTACTCAGGCGTCTCCTCCATGGTCTGATTTCCGCCGGTATCGTGGTGGCCATCGTCATGATCCTGATCTACTCCCTGATGAACCGGGACCTGATCTTCGCCCATGACACCACTTTTACCAACCTGGGAAACAACCAGAAGACGGTATACAAATACCGCAGGTGGCAGGAGTACGGTTATATTGATTACAAGACATACGCCGATTACCTGGCGATGCTGACAAATAACGGTGAGATCGACGAGGAGACCCGGGCCAGGGTCGTCGGTTTCGGAAAGAAAGCGGAGAATGACTCCGAAGAAGTGGCAGAGTATGTCGCCCGCTTTGAGGAGTATTACAAAAAACTGGGCTACAGAGTCCAGCGTCTGGATGCGATTATGGCAACCCCCAGGAAATATGCCAACGGAGGGCAGCAGCAGCTATTTGCCTACAAAGACCTGCCGCTGAGCAGCCGTCTGGTCAAATATTTTACCGGGCTGATCGAGATAGACAACATTCATTACGTGAAAGAGGACATCGGTGAGAGAAAACTCACCTTCACTCTGCACGACCCCTTCTACGGCGGAACGAAATTTTCCCCGGCGATCATCGGAAACGGGACAAAGCATAAATATCTGCTCTACTTCAACAACCGCTTCCCTTATCTGCATCAGAATCTGATCACTCTGAACCTGGGAAAATCCTATTCGGTAAATACGGGCGTGGATGTCTTTACTACGATGACACAGCCTCAGGGTTCGTATCTGCCCCGGATGGTCACCTATCCTACCGGGCTGCAGGAGGAGTCTGCCGACGATCTGCACACGGCGGTGTATGTGGCCGGTTCCCGGGAATCCAGTCTGGTATATACCGACCGGTTTAATGATGACTATACCAGTATGCTGACGGTGAAGTCCGGTCTGTCCAAGATGGGATATTCCTTCGTGATCGGTATCATTGCGGTCATGCTGTCCTACCTGATCGGTGTGCCTCTGGGTATCGCCATGGCCCGCCGGAAGGACAAACTGCTGGACAAACTGGGTACGATTTACATCGTATTTATCATTGCCGTTCCTTCCCTGGCCTATATTTTCCTGTTCAAGGCCATCGGTGGCAAGCTGGGACTTCCCACCACCTTTGACATGGAATCCACCCGGAAGCTGATGTATGTGCTTCCGATCATTTCCCTGGCGCTGCCCTCCATCGGAGATCTGATGAAATGGCTCCGCCGCTACATGATTGACCAGATGAATTCAGATTATGTTAAGTTCGCCCGTTCCGGCGGACTGTCGGAGCACGAGATTTTCACTGGTCATATTCTGAAAAATGCCGCGATTCCGCTGATTCACGGAATTCCTGCCAGTGTGCTGGGAGCCCTGGTCGGCGCCATCATCACGGAGCGTGTATATGTAATCCCCGGTGCGGGTAATCTGCTGACGATCGCCATCAATGCCAACGACAACGGTGTTATCGTCGGTGTGACCCTGTTCTACGCTGTCCTCTCGGTGGTGTCCATTATTCTGGGCGACATCCTGATGGCCATGGTGGATCCCCGCATCTCATTCTCTTCGAAGACAAGGTAGGCTGCTATGAGTAATATGGAAAAAGATAATAATACCGGACTGGAAGGTTTCTCGGATGAGGAACTGTTCCGGAGAGTCGATCATAACAGTCTGGATTCGGAGAAGATTACCGCGCCGAGATATTCCTACTGGCGTTCCGTGTTCCGGGTTTTCTTCCGGAATAAGGTCAACATTTTCGTACTGTCCGTACTGCTTCTGATCATTGCGTTTACGTACATCTATCCCATGTTCTGTGAGTATGACCGTTTTGCCAACCTGATGAACAGTGCCACCAAGCACCTGACACCGGCGGCGGCCATCAAACAGTTCGGATTCAACCTGCATTACATTCTGGGTACCGGTGCCTCCGGACAGCCCACCTTCGATGCCATCTGGTTCGGCTCCCGGATCTCCATCTCACTGGCTCTGATCTGTGCGGCCATCAACCTGGCAGTGGGTGTGCTGATCGGCGCGATCTGGGGCTTTTCAAAGACCATCGACATGTTCATGACCGAGGTCTACAACATTATCGGAAACGTTCCCTACATCCTGCTGATCTCCGTGCTGGTACTGATCTTTGCCCCCAGTTTCTGGACGATGGTTTTTGCACTGACCATCACCGGCTGGATCGGAATTGCTTACTTCATCCGTACCCAGGTTATCATCATCCGGGACCGGGAGTACAATCTGGCCTCCCGCTGTCTGGGAACCCCCATTACCCGGATCGCGACCAAAAATATCCTGCCGTTCATGACCTCTGTCATCGTGACACTGGCAGCGGTGGAAATCCCTTCTTATATTTCCTATGAAGTTTTCCTGGCCTACATCGGTATGGGACTTTCCGATATGTCCCTGGGCCGTCTGATCTATGAGGCAGAAAGTGCCATGGTGACCCCGGGCTGGGAGTTTGAGTTCTGGAGTCCGGTGGTGGTGGCTTCCATCATTACCGTTTCTCTGTATGTGACCGGGCAGAATCTGGGCGACGCCTCCGATCCCCGGACGCACATGTAAAGAAGGGAGACGGAAATGGAAGATAAGAAAGTATTACTGTCGGTCCGGGATCTGGAAGTCAAATTCCGTGTCCGCGGACGGATCCTTACCGCCATCCGGGGTATTTCCCTGGATATCTATGAAAATGAATCCATCGCCATCGTGGGCGAGTCCGGCTCCGGAAAGTCCGTATTTACCAAGACCTTCGCAGGTATGTTGGACAGCAACGGTTTCATCAGCAAGGGAGACATCCTGTTTGATGATGAAGAGCTGGAAGATACCTGGGTAACCCTGGGAAGTTCCGGCAAGCGGATGATGAGCGCCGCGAAGAGCCAGCTGGATCAGGACTGCCGGCTGTCCTTCGGTGCGGATACCTTTAAGGCCATTCAGGCATTGAAGGATGAGAGGAGAGACAAGTCTGCTCTGACGCCGGAGGAAGAGAAGGAGATCGAGGAGCGTCTGCGTCGTCTGAAATTCCAGAAGACGGAGACGGGAAACCGGAAACAGACCTACGATCCGGGAAAAGAGAAGGATAAGATTCACGAAGCGGCGGCGGAAATCGAGCGGCTGCAGGCGGAGATCACAGCTCTCGAGAAAGAGCGAGAGCAGAAGATCCGGGAGCACAAAGAGGCGGTGGAACACGACACAGCCTATATACAGCACTATGATTCCGAGATGGCGCGGCTTACGGCAAAATATGCGGAGGAGATCCGTCAGGAACCCACCGATGCGATGCGCAGCCTCAACGATCGGATCACCAGGGAGATCTATCTTTCCATCGGAAGATTCCCCTTCCGCAGGCGCCATAAGAGCCAGAAAGAACTGCTGGCCGTGCTGAAAAAAGCCTTCGAACTGGGTGTGGATCTTGCCGATCCCGGGCAGCGGGCGAAGGTATTCGGAGAGGCCGTCATGCCGGTACAGTTCCTGGAGGAGACTTCCGGGAAGCTTCACGGAAAATGTCTGCTGAACCTGGCAAAGATGCGCTATGCCAATGACTGGGGGCAGATCCGGGGCGGAAAAATCGCCACCGTATTCCAGGATCCCATGACCTCACTGAACCCGATTATCACCATCGGAAAACAGATCATGTCGATCATCCTGAAACATCAGAAGTGTTCCGAGGCAGAGGCCAGAAGGCGTGCCCTTACTCTGATGCATCAGGTGGGCATTCCCAATGCCGAGAGCCGGTTCGACGATTATCCCTTCCAGTATTCGGGCGGTATGCGCCAGAGAATCGTTATTGCCATCGCTCTGTCCTGCCAGCCGAAAATCCTGATCTGCGACGAGCCCACCACGGCACTGGATGTTACGATTCAGGCGCAGATTCTGAAACTGATCAAAGACCTGCAGAAAGAATACGGTTACACCATCGTATTTATTACCCATGACCTGGGTGTGGTCGCCAACGTGGCCGACCGGGTTGCGGTGCTCTATGCCGGACAGATGATTGAACTGGGAACGGTAGAGGAGATATTCTATGATCCTCGCCACCCTTACACCTGGGCCCTGCTTTCCTCCCTGCCCCAGCTGGCGGAGAGGGACGTGAAACTGTACTCCATCACGGGCACCCCGCCTTCGCTCTACAACTCCATCACCGGAGATGCCTTTGCCCCGCGGAACCCGTACTGTCTGCAGATTGATACACTGAAGGAGCCGCCGATGTTCAAGGTCACGGATACCCATTATGCCAAGACCTGGCTGCTGGATCCCCGGGCACCGAAGATCGAAAAGCCGGAGATCATTCAGGACATTCACGGAAAGCTTCTGAAGACGTATCACCTGGAAAATAACAGCCATCACAGCGGGGAGGACCACCGTGGATAATAATTCAAGTAATAAAACAATATTCTCGGGCTCCCACCTGCCCGAACATGGGCCAATCGGGGAGAACGGAAAAGAGATTCTCCTCTCCGTGGATCATGTGGACATTACCTTCGGCAAAGGTGAAAATGCGGTGAAAGCCGTCACCGACGCCAGTTTTGATATTTACAAAGGAGAGACCTTCTCCCTGGTGGGAGAGTCCGGCTCCGGCAAAACCACCATCGGCCGGGCGGTAATCCGCGTCAACCCCTGTTCTGCCGGAGAGATCCGCTATAAAGGGGTGAAAATATCCGGTAAGATCTCCCATTCTCTGGACAGGGAAGTGATCCGTAATATCCAGATGGTGTTCCAGGACCCTGCCGCCTCTCTGAACGAGCGTGCCACGGTAGATTACATTATCTCCGAGGGTCTGTACAATTTCCATCTGTATGAAAATGAGGCGGACCGTGTGCAGAAGGTGGAGAAGATGATCGAAGAGGTCGGACTGCTCCCGGAACATCTGACACGGTACCCCCACGAATTCTCCGGCGGACAGCGTCAGAGAATCGGTCTGGCCCGGGCCATGGTCATGGAGCCGGAACTGGTCATCGCCGATGAGCCGATCTCGGCCCTGGATGTTTCCATCCGGGCCCAGGTGCTGAATCTGCTGAAGAAATTCCAGCGGGAGAGAGACATCACCTACCTCTTTATTGCCCACGACCTTTCCATCGTGCGCTATATTTCCGATCACATCGGTGTTATCTATAAGGGGCGGATTGTCGAAGTGGCACCCACGGAAGAACTGTTTGACTTCCCGCTGCACCCCTATACTCATTCCCTGATTTCGGCCATTCCGATTCCGGATCCCAAACTGGAGAAGAGCAAGGTGCTCTACACCTACGATCCTTCGATCCATGACTATTCGACGGAACAGCCGGCTCTGACGGATATCGGACACGGACATTTCGTGTACGGCAGTCCCTCCGAGATCGAGAAATATAAGAAGATCCGGGAGAAAAATGAGCCGATCCGGGCGATCACCATCGCCGGGCTGAATACCGACGAGACCCTGGAGGATGTGTCCGGAACAGACAAGGGCGAAAACCGTGGAGCGGCAGGCTCCGCCGATGCGGCGCTGGCTCCGGGAGACTATATCCTGAATGCTCCGCTGCATGATACCGGAAATATCTGGCTGGGAGTGTTATCTTTCTTCCTGCCGGTCATCGGACTGATTGCGGCCTATGTTTTCCGGAAGAAGAATTACATCCGCAACTTTAAAGTCTGCCGGAAGGGTGCCCTGATGGGACTGGGTATACTCCTGCTCTTCGTGGTGATCTTCCTGGCGGCCCTGGGATTCTCCCTGCTGTAAATACTTTGATAAGATGCACATGAATAAAGATAAAATTCGCGTGGCAGCCCTGGCAGCATTGCTGCTGGTGGCTGCCATTGCTTTGGGAATCGCTCTGCAGAACCTGTTTACCGGGGAGAGCGGCTGGACACGGATCGAGGTGACACCGGGAACCGGTCTGAACTGCAGCGACGAAGTGGCCCTCATGTATGAGATCGATGAGAACCAGGCCATTGCCGAGCGTAAACAGCTGTCCCTGCTGTATACCCGGGCCGCCGAAGAACTGTACTGGATCTTTAACAGCCGCTACGAGCCTGGGGAGACAGAAGCCGGGAGCGTATCCGAGGAGGCCTCCGGGGAGGCAGAAGCCGGGAGCGTATCCGAGGAGGCATCCGGGATGGCAGAGGCCGGAAGCGTATCGGAGAAGACACCCAGGGCGGCAGAGGCCGGGGCCGCCCGGAATCTTGCGCCCGAGGGGAACGGTCTGGCTGTGGTAAACCACCATATTAATGAGGAAGTAACGGTGGATCCCCGCCTGTACCATGCCTTTGAAATCATGGCAGAGTATGACCTCCGTTATCTGTACCTGGCACCTCTCTATGCAGAACATGAGATGCTGGTGCACAGTCAGAGCGATGCGGAGGCGGCCCTGGTAGATCCGGAGATCAGCGAGGAGGCGGCAGCCTACAGGCAGGGGGTCCTCTCCTTTATCCAGGATCCGGAGGCAATCTCTCTTTTACTGCTGGGAGAGCAGCGGGTGAAACTTTCGGTGTCCGAAGCGTATCAGAAGTTTGCCCGGGAGAACGGGATCGATGCCTATCTGGATTTTTACTGGCTGAAAAATGCCTTTATCGTGGACGCCATGAGCGAGGTGTTCCGGGAGGCCGGCTTCACCCGGGGGACCGTGGAGAGTATCGACGGATATGTCTCCTGTCTGGGAGAGCTGGGCGAGGAGTGTACCATGAAACTCCATACCCGGGAAGGAAGGGAAGTTCGTCCGGTGGATTCGGTCTCTGTCGGAGGCCCGGTCCAGATGGTGTCCCTCCGGGATTTTCCCCTGGCCGAAACGGAGGACAGCCGGTATTATGTTATGGAATCCGGGCAGATCCGCTGCCCGTACCTCGACCCGGCGGACGGCAGGGGCAAGGCCGCCCTTCCGGAACTGATCCTGTATTCGGAGGAGGAGACCTGCGCCAGACTGCTGCTTATAGCGGTGCCCGGGTATATCCGGGAAGAGCTGGACGAGGACCTCATGAGAACCCTGGCCGAAAAAGGAATCACCTCTTCCTGGTACGGAAACAATGGAAAAACCTCCGGATTTCCCGGATGATAGAGAAAAATTATATTATAACCTGGCCGGACTCTGTTATGATTTTGACAGAGGGGAAGGGCGAAGGTGGACAGAAGAGCGGAAGGAAAGGTTTGTACTGAGCAAAAAAGTAAAAATGGTTATATATGATTATCGAATGATATAATATGTAAATATTAAAATAGATCTGGATTCGGGTATGAGATTAAGAAAAAAAAGCGTGAGAGCGTATAAAACAAAGAAAAAAATCCAGAAACTTTGGTTTTAATATTGACATTGCAGATACTCTGACTTATAATCGAAGCATATTACAGGCGACTGTGTAAGAACACCGGGCCTGATATTAAGGAGGATGATTCCAATGGGAAAGATTCAAATGACCACTCCGTTGGTTGAGATGGATGGCGACGAGATGACCAGAGTTCTGTGGCAGATCATTAAAGATGAACTGATCCTGCCCTTCGTTGACCTGAAGACCGAGTATTACGATCTGGGCCTGGAAGAGAGAGAAAAAACCAAAGATCAGGTTACGGTTGATTCCGCTAACGCTGCTCTGAAGTATGGTGTTGCTGTTAAGTGCGCTACTATCACTCCGAACGCAGCCCGTGTGAAAGAGTACAATCTGTCCGAGATGTGGAAGAGCCCGAACGGCACAATCCGTTCCATCATGGATGGTACTGTATTCCGTGCTCCGATCCTTGTTAAAGGTGTTGAGCCCTACGTAAAGAACTGGACCAAGCCGATCACTATCGCTCGTCACGCTTATGGTGATGTTTACAAGGGCGTAGAGATCAAGTGCTTCTCCAAGGGTACTGCGAAACTGGTGTTCACCGCTGAGGACGGCACCGTTACCGAAGAGACCATCATGGAGTTCAAAGAGGACGAGGGCGGCGTGATCCAGGGTATGCACAACCGCTGCAACTCCATCCGTTCCTTCGCAAGAAGCTGCATGAACTATGCACTGGATACCAAGCAGGATCTGTGGTTCGCTACCAAGGATACCATCTCCAAGAAGTATGACCACACCTTCAAGGATATCTTCGCTGAGGTTTATGAGAAAGAGTACAAAGAGAAATTCGAAGCCGCTGGCATCACCTATTTCTACACTCTGATCGATGATATCGTAGCTCGTGTTATCCGTTCTGAGGGCGGTTACATCTGGGCTTGCAAGAACTATGATGGCGACGTTATGTCCGATATGCTGGCTACCGCTTTCGGTTCCCTGGCTATGATGACTTCCGTTCTGGTTAACCCGGATGGCAAGTACGAGTATGAAGCTGCTCATGGTACTGTTCAGAGACATTACTATCAGCATCTGGAAGGCAAAGAGACTTCCACCAACTCCGTAGCTACCATCTTTGCATGGACCGGCGCTCTGAATAAGAGAGGCGAACTGGACAACCTGCCCGAGCTGCAGAAGTTCGCTAAGGCTCTGGAGAAAGCTACCATCGCTACCATCGAGGAAGGTTACATGACCAAGGATCTGGCTCTGATCACCACTCTGCCGAAGGAGCAGGTACACAAGGTGAATTCCAAAGAGTTCATCCAGCAGATCCGTACCAGACTGGAGAAACTTCTGTAATTCCAGTCCTTTGCAACGATTTTATAAGACCCCGGTTGTTTACAGCCGGGGTCTTTTGTAAGGAGTCAGAAGGGACGGTTCTTTTTGACTCATTGCATGCAATGAGTCAAAAAGAACCGTCCCTTCTGACTCACGTGGAGGAGGAAATGATGGGAAACAAACGGCTGGGGTACGGTTGGATGCGTCTGCCGATTACGAACCCCTACGACAAGGCGAGTGTTGACGTGCCGCGGGCCTGTGAGCTGGCGGATGACTTCCTGGCCCATGGATTCACGTATTTTGATACGGCCTATATGTATCACAATTACAACAGTGAGAATGTTCTCCGGGAGGCGGTGGTGAGCCGGTATCCCCGGAGTGCCTATACTATAGCGGATAAGATGCCGCTGAGTGATCTCACGTATCCGGAGGAGCAGGAGAAGGTCTTTGAGGATCAGAAGAAGAAATGTGGGGTGAATTTCTTCGACTATTATCTGCTGCACAATCTGAACGCGGCGAATTATGAGACGGCGAAAAAGTATCATACCTTTGAATTCCTTCTCGGGAAGAAGCAGGAGGGGCAGATCGGGGAACTGGGCTTCAGTTTCCATGATCATGCCGAGATGCTGGATCAGATCCTGACGGAGCACCCGGAGATGGAGTTTGTTCAGCTTCAGATCAATTATCTGGACTGGGAAAATGAGGGCGTGCAGAGCCGGAAATGTTATGAGGTTTCCCGGAAACATGGCAAGGAGATCGTGATCATGGAGCCCTGCAAAGGCGGCTCCCTGGCGAAGATCCCGCCGGCTGCGGAGCGGATTCTGCGGGCGGTTCATCCGGACTGGTCCCCGGCCTCCTGGGCGATCCGGTTTGCGGCCGGACTTCCCGGTGTGCGGATGGTGCTCTCGGGTATGAGTGACGAGGAGCAGCTGGCGGATAACATGAGTTTCATGGAGTCCTTCGAGCCGCTGACCGAGGAAGAACAGAAGGTGCTGTTCCAGGTGAGGGATATCATCTCGGAGAGCATTGCCATCCCCTGCACCGGCTGCCGCTATTGTGTGGAAGGGGATAAATGTCCGCAGAATATTCTGATTCCCAACTATTTTGCCCTGTATAACCAGGAGATGCTGGATACCAATCCCTCCTGGTCTTCGGAAAAGGAATATTATTCCAACCTGCTGGCCCAGGGGTTCGGGAAGATGGAAGACTGTATCAAATGCGGCAACTGTGAAGCGGCCTGTCCGCAGCACATCGAGATCCGTGACTGGCTGGAAAAGGCCTCGGATTTCTTTGACTGTGAGGGCGAGGGAAGATATGTAACCGGGGAGAGAAGACTTCGCTCGGATGCCCGGAAATAAAAGAGGAATTATCATTGGCTACAAATATTTGGATGATCGGACATGAGGTGGAATTGCCGGAGATGCTGGCGGGACGGGAGAGACGGGCCGCCATACAGCAGCAGATGCAGCAGCAGTATCCGGGAACGCTGGTGTGCTTTACTTTGAATATCGCCGGACCGGTAAAAGTATTTCCTTTATCTGAGGAGGTCTTTTTACAGACGGAAGACCGGATCATAACCCGGCTGTGGCAGCAGGGATTCTCCATCCGGAACAAGCGGGAGGAGACAGCTCTTTGTGGATGGGAAGCTTATCTCGCGGTGGAGGGTGACGCTCTCGAGATCAAGAAAGCCCTCCTGGTGCTGGAGGAAGAGGACCCGGCCGGCCGTCTCTATGATATCGATGTGCTTCGTCCGGACGGCAGCAAGATATCCAGAGAAGAGCTGGGACTTCCGCCCAGATCCTGTCTGATCTGCGGAAAGGAAACCATTGCCTGTGCCCGGAGCCGGGCCCATACGGTGGAAGAACTGCAGCAGAAAACCGCCGAGATGCTGATCGATGCCCTTCGGGGAAAACGGATGTCTTCCTATATGATAGGACGTCTGTGCCGTCAGGCCATGCTCCTGGAGGTCTATACGACTCCCAAGCCGGGTCTGGTGGACCGGAATAACAGCGGAGCCCACCGGGACATGGATGTGGCCCTCTTCGAGAGAAGCACCGAAGTGCTGGAGCCCTTCTTTGTGGAATATGCCGTCACCGGCCGGGAGCTCTATGAGGAATCTCCGGAGGAGATCCTCCGTTGCATCCGTCCCATCGGAATCCGGGCGGAGGAAGCCATGTTTGCCGCCACCTGTGGTGTGAATACCCACAAAGGCATGATCTTTTCCCTGGGAATCCTGGCCACAGCGGTGGGATACTGCCTGGCCCGGAATGACAGTCTGCGCCACGGTTTCCGCATGGCCCGGAATGTCAGTCTGGATGAGATCCTGAAGGTAGCGGCCCAGATCGCGGCCCCTGCCTGGCGGGATGATTTCCGGAACATGAAGCTGGATGTCTACCATATTCCTACGGCAGGGGAGAAGCAGTTTTACGCCCACGGGATCGGGGGCATCCGGAAGGAAGCGGCAGACGGCTTCCCTTCGGTGGTACATTATTCCTGGCCGATCCTCGCCAACGCTCTGGACCGGGGGTATGACTGGAACCAGGCCGGAGCCATGGCAATTCTGAACCTGATGGCCTATGTGACGGATACCAATATGGTAAAACGTTCTTCCCTGGAAGAGCAGAGAGCCATGCAGGAAAAGATCCGCGCCATGCTGGAGGCACCGGAGGGTGTGACATCCGGTCAGGTGCTGGCCCTGGACCAGGAATTTATAGAAAAAAATCTCAGCCCCGGGGGATGTGCCGATCTGCTGGCTCTGACCTACTTCCTGTATGAGCTGGCGATGATTCTGTGATATATCACTTTTGAATAACAAAATACTTTTTTTGAAAAAATGTGACAGTTTCTATCCAGATGACGGATATGAGATTTTTTCGGATTGGACGAAAAATAGTCGGAATACAGACGGAAAACTGCCGATAAAAGAGTTGCAATTCAGAGGATTAGTGAATCTGAACTGCAACTCTTTTATTTTTTCTATTATTTTTTTGTGGTAGCACTTTACCACGATAGTGTGAATATATTGATAATAGAATAATCGTGTGATAATCTTTACACAGGCACAAATATCATTTTATTATGAAGATTTGCATATACGGAGGTGACGGAATGAAAGAGGTGATCCTGACCGGTAATGACCTGACGCTGGAAGATGTCGTGGAGGTATGCCGGAATCGTATTCCGGTAGCCCTGGATCCGGCGGCGAAAGAGAGGATCCTGGCGTCTCGCAGAACCGTGGAGGAGATGGTAGCCCAGAAAAAGGTGGTTTACGGTATAACCACCGGGGATCTGAAGAATGCGGATACCGCACTCTCTCCGGAGGATTGCACCCGGTACCAGAGGAATCTGATCCTGACCCATGCGGTCGGGGCCGGCGATCCTTTCCCGGTGGATGTATCTCGGGGAATCATGCTGCTGCGGGTCAACAACATGGCGAAGGGCTGTTCCGGCTGCCGTCTGGAGACCGTGGAGACACTGATCGCCATGCTGAACCGGGGAGTTACACCCGTCATTCCGCAGAAAGGATCCCTGGGTGCTTCCGGTGACCTTTGCCCCCTGGCTCACATGGTTCTCCCGATGATCGGATTGGGAGAAGCGGACTACAAGGGAAAGAAGATGGCCGGATCGGAAGCCATGGCTCTGGCGGAGATCCCCGTGATTGAACTGACTTATAAAGAAGGCATGGCCCTGATCAACGGAACCCAGGCGATGACCGCGGTGGGAGCACTGACCCTCTATGATTCCATTCAGATCATGAAGGCAGCAGATATCGCAGCGGCCATGAGCTTTGAGGCAAACCGGGGAGTGGTGGATGCTCTGGATCCCAGACTCCACGAGCTGCGCCCCCATATCGGTCAGAGGGAATCGGCAGAAATTCTTCGCAATCTGCTGAGCGGCAGCACCAATGTGACCCGTCAGGGGGAAATCCGGGTACAGGATGGCTACGCACTTCGCTGTGCACCGATCGTCCATGGCGCCAGCCGGGATGCGATCCGTTACGCGAAGAAACGGGTGGAGACAGAGATGAACTCGGTAACGGATAATCCCCTCATCTTTGCCGAGACAGACGAAGGCATCACCGGAGGCAATTTCCACGGACAGCCCATGGCCCTGGCCTTCGATTTCCTGGGTATCGCTCTCTCCGAACTGGCCAACATTTCCGAGCGACGGATTGAACGTCTGGTGAACCCGTCCATCGGCGGATTCCCCGCCTTCCTGGTGGAAAAAGGAGGCCTGAACTCCGGATTCATGATCGTCCAGTATACAGCGGCCGCTCTGGTGTCGGAGAACAAGGTGCTGGCTCATCCCGCCAGTGTGGATTCCATTCCTTCCGCCGCCAACCAGGAAGACCATGTCAGCATGGGAACGATCGCCGCCAGAAAAGCCGGAACCATCATGAGACATGTGCGCCGGGTGCTTGCGATGGAACTGATGTGCGCCGCTCAGGCCGTGGATCTTCTCACCAATATGGGATATGGCCCGGATCATCTGGGACCGGGAACCCATGCCGCGTATGAAGTGATCCGCACCGCCTGTGACAAACTGGTGGAGGATCGTCCTCTCTACGAGGATATCAACCGCTGTGAGGAGACGATCACCAGCGAAGAGCTGATCCGGAAAGTGGAAGATGCCGTCGGTAAGATTGGGTCTCTATAAGGCGAAAGTACAGATTATTTAATAAATATTCACGGTTTAAAAGAATATTGTTGAAGTTTAACATAAATTGTGCTATTATCAGGAGGATGAAACTATGAGAAAGATTATTATCACCGGAAATGACCTGACGCTGGAAGATCTGGTCGCTGTATGCCGTGAGAATGCGCCGGTGGGACTTTCCGATGACGCCAAGGAGAGAATCATCGCCTGCCGGAAGGTCGTGGATGAACTGGTGGCAGAAAATAAGGTCGTGTATGGTATTACCACCGGTTTCGGTAAGTTTTCCGACGTGACGATCTCTCAGGACGAGTGCCGTCAGCTGCAGCGCAACCTGATCGTTACCCATGCGGTCGGCGCCGGTGACCCCTTCCCCCGCGACGTGTCCAGAGGCATCATGCTTCTCCGTGTCAACAACATGGCAAAGGGACATTCCGGCTGCCGTCTGGAGACCGTGGAAACTCTGATTGCCATGCTGAACCGCGGCGTTACCCCGATCATCCCTCAGAAGGGCTCTCTGGGTGCTTCCGGTGACCTCTGCCCCCTGGCCCACATGGTACTGCCGATGATCGGCCTGGGCGAAGCGGAATTCAACGGATTCCGGATGGCCGGCTCCCATGCGATGCTGCAGGCGGGAATCCCCACCATCGAGCTGACCTCCAAGGAAGGACTGGCTCTGATCAACGGTACCCAGGCCATGACCTCGGTCGGCGCTCTGACCCTGTTCGACGCCATTCAGATCCTGAAGACCGCTGAGATCGCCGCCGCCATGAGCTTCGAGGCAAACCGCGGTGTCATCGATGCCCTGGATCCCCGGCTTCACGAGGTTCGTCCCCATATCGGCCAGATCGAATCCGCCGAGATCCTCCGGAAACTTCTGGCAGACAGCAAGAATATCACCCGCCAGGGTGAGATCCGTGTGCAGGACGGATACTCCCTCCGCTGCGCCCCCATCGTTCACGGTGCCAGCCGGGATGCCATCCGCTATGTGAAGAAGAGAGTAGAGACGGAGATGAACTCCGTGACCGATAACCCCATCATTTTCCCGGATACCAGAGAAGGTATCTCCGGCGGAAACTTCCACGGACAGCCCATGGCTCTGGCCTTTGACTTCCTGGGCATCGCCCTCTCCGAGCTGGCCAACATCTCCGAGCGCCGGATCGAGCGCCTGGTGAACCCCGCCATCGGCGGATTCCCGGCTTTCCTGGTAGAAAAAGGCGGCCTGAACTCCGGATTCATGATCGTACAGTATTCCGCTGCCGCTCTGGTATCGGAGAATAAGGTCCTGGCTCATCCCGCCAGTGTGGACTCCATTCCTTCCTCCGCCAACCAGGAAGACCACGTCAGCATGGGTACGATCGCAGCTAGAAAGGCCGGCGACATCATGCGTCATGTCCGCCGCGTGCTGGCCATGGAACTGATGTGCGGATGCCAGGCGGTGGATCTGCTGAAGAATCTGGGATATGGTCCGGAATTCCTGGGAACCGGCACCAAGGCAGCCTATGAAGTCATTCGTGAAGTCTGCGACAAATTGGTGGAAGACCGTCCTCTGTATGACGATATCAACCGCTGCGAGTCCGTCATCACCAACGAGACCCTGATCGAGAGAGTAGAGGATGCCGTAGGCAGCATCGGCACTCTGTAATCCGGAAGGAAAGATGCCACAGCTTTCTCTCGGATTCGGTGAATAACAGAAGTGTAAAAGCTCAGGACAGAGTTTTTTCAAATTATAAAATCACTTACCAGTAAACAGAAAGGAGAATAAATGAAAAAGGAAAACAATGTCAGACTCCCTAGTCTCGTAGAAGCATGGATTCCGATACTTACAATGGCCGGACTGATGCTCTACTGCCTGAACGTGGACGGCGTCTATGTGGATGCCCATATGCCCCTGGTTGTCTCCATGTGCGTAGCCTGCGTCATCGGTGTCCTCTGCGGACACAGCTTCTCCAGTATCCTGTCCGGTATGATTGACCGGGTCAGCAATACCCTGGAAGCGATCCTGATTCTGTGTACCGTAGGTTTCCTGGTATCCTCCTTCATGGCAGCCGGAACCATCCCCGCCATGATCTACTATGGACTCCAGGTCCTGACTCCCAAGCTGTTCCTTCCGGTCGGCTGCATCCTCT
>CAMOYN010000019.1 GCA_946630035.1 uncultured Lachnospiraceae bacterium | reverse complement strand
AATCTCTGACGCGGGTTTGTATCCCACGTCTGAGACAAGTTTCCATTTGCGCATTTCTCTCACGACAAAAGTCACGAGAATCCTGCGTCAGAGATTAAAGCGGCAGGTTCAGATGGTCTTTCAGTACGGCCTGGGTTCCTCCGACGGCTACTGCCAGCTCGTCTCCCTCGGTCGTCGGGGTGGTCACTTCTACTTCCGTATGGGTTACCTTGACAAGGACTGGTTTCCCCTGTACCTGCAGGGTGACCTCCACGGACTTCCAGTGATCCGGCAGATGAGGATTCACAGACAGTACTCCCCCGGAGAAGGATATTCCGGCGAATCCCTGTTCCATGCAGTTCCATATACCACCCATGGCGGCGCCGTGAATTCCGTCAACGGAGTCCGGTGCGCGGTCATTCAGATCGATATGAAGACTGTTCTGGAAATATTTCCAGGCCAGTTTCTTTTCTCCGATGGCGGCGCAGGCCAGGGCATGCGCACAGTAGCTCAGAGAGGAATCATGGATGGTACGTGCCTCATAGTAGCGTACATTTTTCTTAACCACTTCCGGTGTAAATAATGTGGGGAACATATTCAGGAGCATCACGGTATCTGCCTGTTTCAGCACCTGCATTTCTTCGATCTGTTTCCGGGAATAGTCCCGGAGAACAGTCTGCCGTACCGGCGCCTCGCGGTATTTCCGTATATCCGGCAGTTCTTCTTTCCCCAGAAAAGTATCGTCCTGGGGTATAATTCCATCTTCATTCGGGACCGGCAGATAGATTTCCCGGAGGAACTGTTCCCACCCGGTTTTCTGCTGTTCTGTCTTTAACCGGCGGCATATATCCGGTGCCTCTTTTTCCGCCTCTTTCAAATATTCCAGCGCGAGTTTTACACAGAATGCGGCCATATAATTGGTATAGGCGTTGTTGTCGATGTGCTCCGTATATTCATCCGGTCCGATAATATCCAGAATCACCCGCTGTTTTCGGTCGGGATCCCAGACGGCCCTGGAAACCCAGAAAGCCGCGATCTCAAATACCATCTCGTAACCGTACTCCTTCAGGAAAGAACGGTCTCCGGTCTCATCCACATACTGTCGGATCGCATAGACAATATCCGCTCCCACGTGATGTTCCTTCAGTCCCGACCATACCGGATTGGCTTTTCCGGTATGAATATTGAGGGCGGCATAACGAGGCGTTTCTTCCCGCCCGTCGGCTGCACTTTCCCAGGGATACATGGCTCCCTGATACCGGAACTGTTCTGCCTTCTCCCGGGCCCCGGCCAGACCATGATAGCGGTAAATGAGCAGATTCCTGCTCTGCTCCGCAAAGTGCAGGGAGAAAAATGGCAGTATGAATATCTCGGTATCCCAGAAAACATGTCCACGGTAACCTTCACCGGTTAATCCCTTGGAAGCGATACTGCAGTCGGTACGATTCCAGGGCATCATTCCCAGAAGGTGATACCGGGCAAAGGAAAGGATGGCACGCTCTTCCAGGGTTGCTCCCTCAATCCTGTACTCACATCGTTTCTGATGCATACGGAGAAAGTACCTGTGTTTTTCCTGTAAAAAATCAAATCCTTTTCTGGCCGCATCCTTCAGTTCTTCCCGCTGCTCATAGATATTGTCTTCCCGCCGTTTCCGGACCATCAGACTGCTGCAGCGCAGGAAAATACGCTCTTCCCCTTCTTTCAGAGACAGCGCCGTCTGTTCACTGATCCCGCGGCGGAACAGAGCATAGAGGGGAGGGCCGTCTTCCTCCCGGTTTCCGCAGCAGATCTGCATCAGACTCAAGGTCTCTTCCTCCAGTCTGGCCTCCAGATGCATCACTTCCCGGTCATACACCCGGCATATCACCTCAGAAAAATGAGACACCCCTTCGTTCATGCTCTGTCCGTTCAGCAGGCTGGTCAGTTCCAGCCGTTCGAAGTCACCCGCGAGGGATTTCAGAGAAATCTTTTGCAGAATCAGTCTTGCATTGGCAAAACTCACCAGCCGGGTCTCTCTGACCTCCAGCCGCCTTTTTCCCGGCAGCCCAAATATCATAGAAAATCTCAGTTCCGCTGTATCCGGGCAGAATTCCCTCCGATAGGATTCCAGCCAGGGACTGTCCGGGGAAAGTTTTATGCCATCCGCCGTCACCCGGCACTCCACCGGATCCGGACAGTTCACCAGCTCCGTCACCTCCGATGGGTGAGCCTGATGAAACAGGCCCGACGCATACAGTCCCCGCTTCCCATAAAGAGACGGCAGCATAGAAACGCTGCGAATTCCGATATTTCCATTGCAGAGGGCAAAAAGGGATTCTGTTTTCGCTTCGAAGGCAGGATCATAGGAGGATTCCCCGATCCAGATGTGATTGTCCTGTTCAAAAATAGTATAGTGATCTACCATATAACCGGTCCCCCGCTTTCAGCGCTCTGATACAGCGCATGTATCAACTTCTGAATGTAGGTTCCTTCGGCTGCCGTGACCAGAAGAGGTTCCTCTCCCCGGCAGGCTTTTACAAAATTCCGGTCGCAGTCCTCATGCCAGTCGTGATCCTGCGGTATGGAAATGTTGGTCTCAAAGGGATGCCCGTCTCTCTCACCATACAGTTCTGTCGGAAACAGGCTGGCCCCCATCTGATCCCCGTAAAGAAGAATATTTCGCAGGTTTTCCTCCTTCTGGTTCAGAGCAAAAGCCGTAGAAAGCTGGAGATCCGAACCGTCCCGGAACTGAATTCTGCCGAAGAGTCCGTCTTCCACAGTGAAGGAATCTCCCTCCCATTTCCCCATCCGGCCGGTTCCTCCCTGCTTTCCGATCCTGTCGCTGGACGAAGCTGTCACATAGGCGATCTCCGGATAGTCCAGGAGATACAGGGCTGCATCCAGCATATGAGCTCCGATGTCAATTAACGGTCCGCCCCCCTGCATCTTTTTATTGGTAAAATTTCCCCATCCCGGGATTCCCCGCCGACGGGTCCAGCGGACTTCCGTATGGTAAATATTTCCCAGAGAGCCGGCTCCGATCATTTTCCGGAGCAGTTTCACCTGGGCACAGTGCCGGAAATGAAATCCGTAGGTCAGAAGTGTCCCCTGTTTTTTCGCTTCTTCCTCCATCTCCGCCGCCTCACAGGGATTCATAGCCGGTGGTTTCTCGCAAAGTACATGACAGCCGGCTTTGAGCGTATCCATGACCGTATCATGATGAAACCGGTTCGGTACACAGATCCAGGCTGCATCCGGATGTTCTGTCTGAAGCATCTGCCGATGATCCGTATACCAATGTGCAATACCAAAAGATTCCGCGATGGCCTCTGCGGCAGCCCCATTTACATCACATACTGCCGCAATTTCCACGTCTTTCATTTTGCTCAGTATAGGCAGATGTGTCGTTCTGGCAACCTGGCCTGCTCCAATCACGACTATTTTCAGATTACCCATAGATTTCCCCCCAGTCCATTCTACGTTCTCCGGCGGACATGTACCATCCGCGTTCCTGTTGGATTCTTTACATATATTGTTTCATAAATTCCACGGATTTCTGGTAGGCTGCCAGCGGATCTTCTCCCCGGATTCTCCCCTCATTCACTATATCGCCGCTATAGCCAATCTCACGGATCGTATCCATCAATTCCTTCCAGGGCATGGCACCGGTTCCCGGCTGGTAGCGATGGTTCTCCGCAATATGGATATGCCCGATCACATCCTTGTACTTCCTGAGGGATGCCGCCATGTTGTCTTCTTCGATTGCCATATGATAGAAATCATAGGTGATCTTTACCCTGCGGAAGCCACCTTTCTGAATGATATCAAAGGCATCGGCCATGGTATTGATCATATGATCCTGGTACCGGTTCAACGGTTCCAGATAAATCCAGGTACCGGTTTCTTCTGCCACCGGATCCAGCGCCTCCAGGGAGGCCAGAATGGCTTTGACGTCTCCCTCATGGGAGCGCGGCGATTTCATCGGCGGCAGACGATAGGTAAACATCCCCCAGGCAGCCGGAACCACGACGCCGGTTCCCCCGACTTCTGCCAGCAGACGAAGGATCTGTTTCAGATCTTCCACACCATTCAGCCGCCGCTCTTCTATAAAATCACCGATCCAGCCACGATATCCGCCGCAGGCACTGGAAACCGGAAGTCCGGTCTGCCGGATGGCCTCCCGGATTTCCTCCGGGCGTTCCATCAGACACTTTCCGTCGATCTCAAAGCAGGTGAATCCCATCTCTTTGACAAACTGAAATTTATCCCCTATCTTCTCCGGGAAAAAATCCCGATCCTGTGTTCCCAATCGCATACTCAACCCTCCCGCTGATTATTTATCAAATGTTACACCCAGTTTTACACTCTCTTCCGGGTGAAGGTCTACGTAGTGGCAGAATGCCTCGGCGCTCTCGGCAAAAGGCACCACCGGATCCACGATCTCCTCGCAGTCCAGATAGCCGTTCATAAGCATCTCCCATACCACATCCTCAATCCGGTGGCGCGTCCAGCGGGGATACTCCGGAAGAGGTTCACTGCAGGCCCTTGAAAAAACGATCCTGCCATAATTATAATGTGCTTCCTGCCCTAGCCACAGGCCGGCCGGGAACGGCTTGGCAAAAGCCAGATACGCAATGGTTCCACCGTAGGCCAGCCCCCGAAGTGCCGCCTGCAGGGCATGGACATTGCCGCTGGTTTCCAGGATGACATCGGCTCCCTGCTGTCCTGTGGCTGCCTTGATTTCAAGGCCCGCGTCACAGGCAGTGGAATCCAGAGTCAGATGCGCTCCCATATGTTCCGCTGCCTTCCGGCGTTTTTCAATGGGATCTATCCCGATCACCACGGAGGCTCCCAGCTTCACCGCCAGCTGCAGGGCAATCAGGCCGATGGCGCCCAGACCGATAACAACCACACGGTCACCCGGACGCACATTGCCGTCCCGGATTCCTCCCAGAGCAAATTGTGCCGGATCGTAGCAGACCGCATTCTTTACCGAAGCTCCGGGGCGCATCTTCCGCAGCTTATAATTATCTACCGCCCGGACAATCTGCGTCTCCCGGATCGGTCCGTAAGAGCATACCCGGTCGCCGATTTCATATTCGGTAACAGCACTGCCTTTCTCTGTAATCGTCCCGACAAACATGTTTCCGATGGGCAGATCACCGAATTCTATCCCCTTCGGTTCATCCTCTCTGCGGGGCCGGAAGATCTTCCAGTCTTCATCAAATTTCCCTTCGATCAGGGGAGAGGTCCCACGGAAATCCTGCAGTTCCGTTCCGTGCTTGGGTGCTGCAAATTCTACCTTGACACGGACTTCGTCTTCTTTAATTGCACGGTCCTCATACTCCACGATTGCCGCTGTACGAGGCGCGGTTGCCACCAGTTTTTTCATTTTATACCTCCTGCCATTCTGCATGGCTGATATATCGCCATGGAAAAGCGTACCGATTTTCTTATTTATCCCTTGATACCGCCTTCGATCTGTCCGGCCCGGATCAGCTTCTGGCTGAATGCATACATAACCACTACCGGAAGAGAAGTGATCAGAGAAGCTGCCATCATACGCCCCCAGATATAATCCGGTGTGTTGAACAGCGAGTTCAGTCCGATGGGGATGGTCAGCAGCTCCGAAGAGTCAATAAAGATCGAAGCAAAGAGTACATCATTCCATGCGATCATAAATGCATAGACAAAGACAGATACCAGGCTGGACACAGACAGAGGAACAATAATCCGGAAGATGGTGCCCATCCGGGACAGTCCGTCCACTCTTCCCGCCTCCTCCAGTTCCTTCGGGATCGTGTCAAAATAACTCCGCGTCATATAGATCGCGGTTGGCAGTGTCTGTACAATCATACAGGCGATGACAGCCTCTCTCGTATTCCGCATTCCGACCGTAACCAGCATCTTGTACAGAGGAACGATCAGCAGAATCCCCGAGAACATATAGACCAGGAAGAACATCTCATTCATGGCATTTCTGCCTCTGAAACGCAGCCGGGAAAGGGCATATCCGCCGAGAACTCCCAGAAATACCGCGACCACGGAAACCACCAGGGCGATATACAGACTGTTCTTAAAATACTGCAGGAACGGGAAAATCCTCGGGTTGAAGATGTCGCGGAAATGAACCAGCGTCCAGGATCTCGGGATGATGGTCGGCGGGAATCCAATGGTTTCGGCGGTGGTTTTCAACGAGATGCTCACCATGATAACAAAGGGGAACAGCAGAACTACACACAGAAGGATCACCCGGAAATAGAACCAGATATTACTCAGCGTTTTCTTTTTATTCATCTTCCACCACCAATACCTTTCTTCGGATAAACAATACCAGTGCAAAGATCAGAGCAAACAGAACGATGGAAATGGCCGCGGCTTTTCCGAAATCATGAGTAGCAAACGCCATATCATAGAGATAGACACCCAGTACATCGACCTGTTTGGTCAGCAGATAGACTTCGGTGTAGATGTAGAACACCCAGATCGTACGGAGACTCACGACCGTTACCAGCGTCGGTTTAATGGCCGGGAAGGTAACTGCCATAAAACTCTCCCAGGGAGAGGCTCCATCCAGATCGGCTGCTTCATAGAGGGTCTTATCGATGGATGTAAGAATGGCATTAAAGGACATATAGGCATAGGGGAAGAATCTCCACAGGCAGAAGATCGTCACCAGCACAAAAGCGCTCACCGGCCGGTCGAACCACAGAGGTACTTCCTTTGTGATATGCAATAGATCCACCACCACATAATTCACGATGCCATATATACTGTTAAACATATATCTCCAGGAAAAAATCAGACAGACGGAGGGAACTACATAAGAAAGAATGATAATTCCGTTGACCAGTTTTTTTCCGACAAATTCACGATTTAAAAATACCGCTACTGCCAGGCCCAGAACGGTACTGAGGATGGTAACCGTCATGGTGAAAAGGAGCGTAATCAGGACAGAATGATAAAACGTGGGGTCCCGGAATACGGATAAATAGTTTTTCAGTCCGATGAACTCCGAGCCAAGCCGGGGGTTCAAAGGAACCTTTTGAAAGCTGATCACAATATTATAGATCATGGGATATCCGATCAGCAACGTCATCAGCAGGAGACTGGGGGACAGCAGTGCATATGCGAAGGACGCATCACCTTTTCTTCTCTTTTTCGTTTTCATCTTCTCACCTGCTCTCTGAAGCGGGGCTGTGGAGGAATCCTCCACAGCTCCGTTAGGTTCATTTAATAAATTTTCGTTCTACCAGGTCCGGATTGCAAAATGCATTCTTACGGAATTACTGAAGCAGGCCTTCCACTGCAGACTGAGCTGTGGCCAGTTCTGCATCCACATCTGCCTGCTGTACGATCACATTGTTCATCATTTTACTGATGATACCAGTATTGGTGATATCACCCATCTCCATAAAGTTCTTGCCATCTACTACACCAAAGAGCTGCAGATTTTCAACGGCTACCGCAATGTCATCGTTCAGCTCTTTGAAAGCCGTTCTTGCTTCCAGTTCGGTGAAAGCAGGATCATCACTGACAGCCTTCAGTACAGGCTGTACTCCGCCGGGAGCCATGTTCAGCCACTCGATATTGTGAGCCGGATCCATCAGGTATTTCACGAAGGTAACCGCGGCACTGGTCTCTTCTTCGCTCATGCCTTCCGCAATGCCCAGTACGGTGATGCAGCCGTAGGCAGCGGGTTCTTTCTTGGTCGGAAGAGCCAGAGCCAGTTTTTCAGCAAAGCCAGCTTCCCGTACGGCGTTCAGAATGTAGGTGGAATACATGCACATAGGAGCACGCTGTGATACGAAAGCATCCTTAACGTCTGCCACTTCGGTAGAACCAGGCATGCTGTAGCCAGCCAGAGTACGATAGAACTCAACGGCTTCTTTCATCTCAGGGGTGTTGATGGTTACGTTCTTGTCGGCGTCAAAGATGTTCGCGCCGTTGGAAATAGCGAACTGAGAGAATACCTGCTCGGTGAACGCAGATTCCGACGTGGGCAGGGAAATGCCGTACATCTTGTTATCGGGATCATAGAAGGCTTCCGCGATCGCTACCACGTCATCCCAGGTCGTCGGAACTTCAAAGCCTTTCTCCTCCAGCATGGCGGTGTTTACCCAGATACCCTGTACCCAGCCGCACAGCGGAACGCCGACAAAACCAGCTCCGTCTTCCGTCTTTACCACTTCCAGGGAGCCTTCATAGTAGTTGTCGACACCGACAGCGTCCACCACTTCCTGAACTGCGCTGAGGCTGGTAAACTGATTGGCTACACTGGTTTTCGCCTGATCCTGGCTGTACTCTACGATAGCCGGAAGAGTTCCGCTGCCACCCAGAGCTACGATCTTGGAATCATAATCATCCTCATTCACCGGGATCTGCTCCACTTCGATGTCCGGATATTCTGCCTGGAACTCATCGATGATGGTCTGCACGACTTCCTGTCTCTCCTGCTCTACCTGCTGATGCATGAACTGAATCTTTACCGGATCCGCCTTCGCAGTCACCGGAACAGACATCACGCAAGCGATTGCCAACATTGTAACGAGCTTCTTGTTCATAAAGCTACCTCCTTTTTATTTAAAGGGTTCTCCCTTTAATTCCTTTACTTCCTGAATCCAGGAACACTGATACGGTGAAAGTGTCACTCTTCCTTTTATCTCTATATGGTCTTCCGAGAGAAGATCCCTCCCCTGCAAACCTTCCATCCAGATGGTCTGTTCTTCTCCGGACACGTTGATCAGTACCCAAAGTTTTTCTGCTTTTCCCCGGGTAAAAGCTATAACATGCTCCCCCGCGTTCAGCACCTGCTGTGGCTGGTCCGGTGCGAAGGGCGGCAGCTGCTGACGTATCCAAAGCCTACGCAACATTTCGCGGAAAATCAACCGACGGTTGGTTTCTCCGGACAGCTGCTCTTCCAGAGCATCCAGATCCAGCTTCTCCCGGTTGATCCTCCGGGGGATATCCGACTCTGCCAGACCAAGATAATCATTTCTTGACCCCAGAAGGCTGTGTATATAGATTCCCGGCATCCCCTGCAGAGATAACAGCAAAGTTTCTGCTGCCAGGAATCTGCCGATCCGTACCTCATCGGAGTCATCCGGCGAGGCCAGTGCATCCTGGTAATTGATATTCAGCTCATAGGGACTGCGGGTACCGTCTCCGTTATCCTTATAAGAGATCCTTCCGCCATTTTTCAGGGTTGCCGTAAGCAATACGTCCACCTGATCTGCCCGGAGAATTCCTTCCGCCGGACGCACGCCGATCCCATCGTGAGAACTCAGGAAATTGAAGAAAGTCCCTCCCTGTACCGGTGGCTCAAGGCTGGCAAGCCAACCTGAGATCGGCTGCGCATCTCCGGTCAGCAGAGTATACATGGTAAGGGGCGGCAGAGGGAACTGATAGATCAGATCCGCTTCATCCCCTTCACCAAAGTAGGACATATTTTCCTTCTGCGGTACGTTGGTCTCCGTGATGATACGCACCCCGGGGGCATACCGGGGCAATACATCCCGGATCAGCTTCACGATCTCATGGGTTTTCGGATGATGCATACAGCGGGTGCCCAGTTCTTTCCACAGGAAACCGATGGCATCCAGCCGGATAAATCTGGCTCCGTTTTTCCCGAAAAATACCAGAATATCCAGAATTTCCGCCAGAACGTCCGGGCAGGCATAGTTCAGGTCGATCTGATCGGTACTGAAGGTCGTCCAGACATGACGGAGACCAGCGGAGGTCTCCACTTCCGTCAGAAGAGGAAGAGCCCTGGGACGGGTAACCAGACTGTAATCCGCCTTTGGATCACATACAATAAAATACTGATCATAGGGAGGAATCTGTTTTTCAAACTTCCGGAACCAGTCACTTTCCCGGGAAATATGGTTGATCACAGCGTCAAACATCAATCCGTAGGAACCGGACAATTTCTGAATGTCGTTCCAGTCTCCCAGATCCTCCCGGATCCTGCGATAGTCCACCACGGAGAATCCATCGTCCGACGTATAGGGGAACATCGGAAGCAGATGAACATAAGGAATCGCATCCTCAACCCAGCGGGTCAGAAACCGTTTCAGTGTCTGCAGTCCCTTTTTTCCGGGAGCCGTCAGCGAATCTCCGTAGGTGATCAACATCGCATCCTTCTGCGTCAGGGGCTCCCTCTCTCCGCTTTCCGGTTCATATTTTCCCAGATGCTCTTCTATTATCCGGAAAGCCGCCTCTTCAAGATCCGGCCTCTCATATATTCTCAACAGCCGTTCCCTGATTTTCTGTCTCCATTTTTCTTCTTCCTGCACGGCTCGCGTCACCTCCCACCTGTCACTCTGTCTGTCTATTGTGGCATGACAACGTTGTCAATTCCGACTATAAAACATGACATCGTTGTCATTCTGTGATATTTATATTCCTCCGCGCCGACTGTCATTCTGCAGACGACGGCGGAGGATCCATTTTCAGCAAATTCCGTTTTTTACGTTCCTTTTCCGGATGGTTTTCTCTGGTCTCAGGTAGATTCCCTTTCAATTATTTCCGAAGGAAAAGCCCTCTCACCCGATGTTACCTCTCCCTTGATCTGTCTTTCCAGACAGTCCAGGCAGCTCTTTGACATCTCTGCAAAATTCTGTGCCACCGTAGAGATCGGCGGATAGTAGAACCGCCCACTCGGAATATTATCAATGCCCAGGACCGCGATATCGCCCGGAATAGAAAGACCTCTCTCGTAGATCGCCCGATATACTCCCAGCGCTCTCTCATCACCGGAGACGAAAAAGGCTCTTACCTTATGTTCGTCCATCACTTCCTGTGCTTTCCGGTAGGCCTTTTCAATGGTATTGGTTCCGGGGTAGATTCTGTACCAGCAATCCTGATCCTTCACAGCCTCTTCAAACCCCTTCATCCGCAGCTGGGATGAGCGGAAACGCTCCTCGCCGAGCAGGAAAGCGATACTTCGGTACCCCTTATCCAGGAGATATTTTCCGCCATTATATCCTGCCTGATAATTGTCCAGGCTTACGCAGGTACATCGCTCGTCATCGGCCTCACCAAAAACAACATAGGGGATATGATGCTCTTCAAAATAACCGATTCTCTGATCATTGTTGACATTCTCCAGAAGAATCGCGCCATCCACCAGACCATTGGCAATCAGGTAAAATCCGTCCGTCTGATCCTGCTCAAAGGTGCCGCTGCTGGAGGGAGAAAGCACCAGTTTCAGATTCTTCTTTTGGGCATAGGCAAACAGATACTTCAACATGAGAGTATGCCATGTACTCAGGTGTTCTTCCTGATGCCGGTCAGCAAATACAACCACGACATTCGTCCGGCTGCTCTTTAGCCCTTTTGCCAGAAGATTGATCTGATAGTGGGTTTTCCGCATTGCTTCATATACCCGCGCCTTGGTCTCCTCGCTGACATTCGGGCTGTGATTAATTACACGGGAAACCGTTTTTACAGAAACGCCACTTTCCCGGGCGACATCTACGATTGTTGCTTTTTTGTTCATCTTATCACATCCTGATTGTCCTACGTTGTCATCGTATCATACACTTATGAAAAACGCAAGCATTTTTTGCTATGGGACAGGGGGACGTTCACCTTGTCCCAATGTACGAAACATGGCTACTTTTCGACCCTGGTATCATATTATACCTGGACAGCTCCGGTCTGGCGGATGCCCATGATATAAATATTCTCTTTCCCGAAGTAAGGCTCCATGTACTCTACGAAGGCTGTGGTCTCATCCTTGGGCATAACGCACATGACAACCCCGGCGAATCCGCCGCCGTGAATACGGCAGACGCCTTTGCCGATCTTTGTCATATAAGCTTCTGACAGTGCCAGGGCCAGAGGGATGGACTGTTCCGTCGGATCGGAGATACAGTATCCGTTCTGCAGCCATTTCCAGGAAGAGTTGCCGGCCTCCCGGATCAGTTCCAGCATTTTTTCACTTTCTCCGGCAGCCAGTGCTTTTACAGCCCGGTCCACCCGGCGGCATTCTTCATAATAATGCATCGCCCGGAGAATCGCGCGGTCGTTCGCTACAGCAGCCCGGATCCGGGGAAGTTCTTTCAGCAGTTCTTCCTCGGTGGATTCGCACAGATTCGTCACTCCCAGCTCCCTGGCAACGCTGCGCATCTCACCGGGGATGGAAGAATACTCCTCGCTCAGATCGGAGTGACCCTTTCCGGTATTGATAATGATCAGATCATATCCCAGTTTATCGAAGGAAAAGTCCACTTTCTGATATTTCACGCCTTCCGCAAAATCCAGGAGAATGGTTCCACCCACAGCGCAGGCCATCTGATCCATCAGTCCGGATGCTTTGTCCCAGTAATGATTTTCGGCATACTGGCCCATCCGGGCATAATCGGCGTAATCAATTTTCCCCTCATTGAAGAAATGGTTGATCACTGCGCACACCAGCATCTCAAAGGAAGCCGAGGAACTCACACCGGCTGCGGCAATTACCTTTGTGGAAACATAGGCAGAAAATCCCTCTACCTGGTATCCGAAAGACTGCGCGGCTTTCACGATTCCGGCCACCAAAGACACACTTCCCTGACATTTAGGAACCTGATCCAGCTGATTCAGATCCACGATAATCGGATATTTGTATCCTTCGCTGATGATTGTGATTACTGAATTATCCGTTTTCCCGGCAGCACAGATCGTATCCAGTGTTATGCTGGCCGCCAGAATCTGCCCGCCATTATGATCGGTGTGATTGCCGATGATCTCCGTTCGTCCCGGGGCTGAAAAATATGCCTGCGCCGCTGCTCCGAATTCTTCTTCGTAATGCTGGTCAAGGCTGGCATATCTCTCTTCTGCTTCTGCGGCCTCGTTTCCATATATTTCCCGCAATCTCTCCACTGATACCATAATTCTCTCCTCCTGTTGCAAATAATACTACACCGTATTTTACTGTAAGTTCCAATCCTGTTTAATGGCTTTCTTCCTGCCCCAGCAGATGCGTTATAAACTGTGTCGCTGTACGTCCTGACATCCCCCCATGAGACAGTTCCCAGCGATTTGCCTGTAACATCAGCTCTTCTTCCCCGATGGTAAGCCCGGCCCGGTCTGCCAGCACCCGCACAATCTCCTGGAAATCCTTTTTCGGAGGTTTTCCGTAGTAAATGCTGACGCCAAATCTGGCTGCCAGAGATAGTTTCTCCTGAATGCTGTCCGTGCGATGCAGATCATCGTCACCGGTCCGGGAATCCTGGAAGGTCTCTTTGATCAGATGTCTCCGGTTGGAGGTCGCATAGATCAGCACATTTTCCGGTCGACGCTCCATCCCACCTTCGATGATCGCCTTCATGTACTTGTATTCTGTCTCAAATTCCTCGAAGGACAGATCATCCATATAGATGATAAACTTGTAGTTGCGGTTCTTGATCTGGTTAATGATCCCCAGAAGATCTCTCATCTGGTATTTATATACTTCGATCAGACGCAGCCCCCGCTCGTAGTACTCATTCATGATAGCCTTGATACTGGAAGATTTTCCCGTGCCGGCATCTCCATAGAGCAGGCAGTTGTTCGCCTTCTTCCCACTGACAAAGGCTTCGGTGTTCTCGATCAGCTGCCGTTTCTGACTCTCATATCCCACCAGGTCGCTGAGCTTCACGTGTTCCGTTTTTGTGATGGGAAGGATGACCACCTCACCGTCCCGGTTTTCCACCCGGAAGGCTTTATGCAGGCCGAATTTGCCCACACCGAAATGGCAGTAAAAATCCGTCAGGGCATGACTGAACTGCTCTTCGTCTTCCGCGGCTGCCAGATCCGATGCCAGCTGCAGGATCCGGTCCCGCACCCGCTGATTGTATTCTTTGCTGTATCCCCTCACACTGCGATAATTTTCCAGCACCCGGAAAATCTCTGTTCCGTATTTTGCGTCCAGCTCACCCAGGTCTACCCGGAACCAGCGAAGGAACTGTCGGAAATCCGACTTCGCCATCTGATTGATACTGCCCTCGACGGCTCCCACCACTTCACAGGCTGTGCTGAAAGCATTCTCATGGTTTGCCAGCACATGGGCCAGATAAGCATGCCATATATTGCCATCATAACCATGGTGAGCCGCCAGTTCGGTAAGAGCATTCAGCTCCTCGTAGAGATGTGTACCGTTTCCTTCCAGAAGTTCCTCCATGTAGGTCAGAATTTCCGGATGCTCGATATTCCTGTACAATATTAACGTCGCATTCTTCATATATTTCTCCATTTCCCCTGTAGCACTATCCGTATTGCAGGACTTTGACTGTAACGTCCTGTGCACCGGGTTCTCAATTACTGAGACCGAATCTACTGTATCTTAAATCGTTTTTCTTTTCAATGCTTTTTTAAGCCAATGTCACTTCAGAACCGCAGGATCTGACATTTTGCCATGTTCCCGGATCTCTTATGTTTTCCTCTTATAATTCGTCTTTTATCGCTTATCTTATATAGTGTATCTTTTGTGATGTATCTTTTGTGGTGTATCTTTTGTGGTTTATTTTCTGCGGCATCGGTTCAGGCAGGCATAGATTTCCTGCCGGCGGGGAACGGCATATCCTCCCGGGAGAGGTGTCTCCCCCTCCAGGAAGGAAAAAGCACCTTTTTCCAGCTTCCCGGACAGGTTGTCTGCAATTTCCGAAAGAGTACGTCTGCCGTCAATCAGATGCTCTGAGGCATATTTTAACAGCAGTCCCAGGGCTGCCGTCTGCTCCGGGTCTCTCAGCTGCTCAAGGTATCTCAGATCCACCTCTTCGTGGCCATAAGAAAAACCATCTGCCCCGTGGGTGCGGATCTTGATACGTTCCCGGCCCCTTGCCTCCCCCGCCGGGCGGTTCCAGCGGTTCTTTCCGCGGTCGGAATCATCGTCCACATCCGCCTCTTCCCCCGGATTCTCCCACCCGGGAGAAGATTCCCCTTTCCAGTTTCTTCCCTCCGGCACTCTGCCGGCCAGGGGCTGGGTCATCACCCGCCGGCTTCCCGGCATGCGGAATGCTCCCGGTTTCGATGCAGTCAGAGGGAACCTGGACAGCATCGGCTTTACTATGCCGGTAATATCCCGGGGAATGTATTCATCCATCTGCAGCACCAGGTCCGCAATATGAAAGAAGGCACCGGAACTTCCTGCCACCAGGATCGTCGATATACCGGCCTTCTCAAAGAGATCCCGTGCCCGTTCAATAAAAGGAGTAATCGGCTCATTCTCGCGGGCAATCACGGATTGCATGAAAGTATCCCTGACCATAAAGTTCGTGGCCGAGGTATCCTCATCCAGCAGGATCAGTTTGCTGCCGGCCTCCATCCCCTCTACAATTCCGGCTGCCTGAGAAGTACTTCCACTGGCATCCTCCGTTGAAAATGAGTGGGTATCCTTGTGATTCGGCAAATCATTGATGAACAGAGAGATATCTATATCCCGGATCGCCCGGCCGTCCTCCGAGCGCAGTTTCTGTGCCGTGGCATCTGTTATCACATATTCCCTTCCATCTCCGGCGATGTGGTTATATACCCCCTCCTGCAGCGCCGTCAACAGGGTGGATTTTCCGTGGTAGCCTCCACCTACAATCAAGGTAATCCCCTGGGGAATTCCCATACCGGTGATCGTACCTCTGTGAGGCAGCTCCAGAGAAATCCGCAGCGTCTCTGGGGACTGAAAAGGAATACTTTCTTTCATGGGACGATCGGAGACACCACTCTCCCGGGGAAGGATCGATCCGTCCGCCACAAAAGCAACCATTTTTCTTTCTGCCAGAGCTTCCCGGAGGAAGGACTGATCCTCCGCCAGCCAGATCGCTCTCTGCAGCTTGCCGGGATCCTGTCTCCCATAGAAAAATGCTTTCTCTACGCAGTCCGGAAGATACTGGAACAGCACTTTTTCCAGTTCCCCTGCATTGATCGATCTCCCGTTGGCCGGAAATCCGATATAGAAACAGGCCATAATCTTCTTCTCATCCACCCGGCACGCCGAGCGCTCCAGAATCACCTGGCCACAGCGGCTTACCTGTATGACGCCGCTCTTTCCGGAGCCACGGGCCCTCCCGGAATACTTTGCTGACTCGCGGGCAAACTGCCTCAGCAGATAATCCGCCAGAGTAACTCTGGTCAGATGATCCCGGTAGTACTCCCCCGGAAAGCCCGCCGTCTTGTGGTCGATCTCCACCCGGATGTGAGAAGGAGATGCAAAGGGGTCCCCCTGCACATGGTCAATATACAGAATATAATTTTTAAAACGATAGGCTCCTTTCAGGCTCTTATAGGCCGGATACTCTCTGTGATCCAGAGACAGAATATCCTCCCGTAACTGACTGGCATTTTTCATGAATTTCCTTACCTCCCGGTTATCATCTGCGCTTCCTCACGGAGTTTTTTCAGCATAGGAAATTTCGGAAACATTTCCTATGAGATAAAGAAGAAGCACCGAAAAGGCTGTCCGTCTTCTCGGTGCTTCCGGCAATGCTCTTAAAACAAAGTTCCGCCATCCTATGCAGCCAGCGCTGTCGTCTCCTCCGCGGCAGGACTTGTCTCCTCAGCCCCGGACTCAGCCTCAGGGCTTACGGTATTCCCGCCGATCGGGACATACCCCAGATATTCTTCCAGAGTAACGCCCTGTTCATGGATTCTCTTCGCGGAGTCCTTACCTACATAACGATAATGCCAGGGTTCATTCGCAATACCGGTAATATCGATCTTATCTTCCGGATACCGCTGAATGAATCCATACTTATAGCTGTTTTCCTTCAGCCAGTCCCAGACCGCCTGCTTGGCATCCGCGTCATCCTTCTCAGAGGTAATATCAATAGCGATGCCCAGCTCATGTTCACTGGTGCCGGGAATGGCTACCCACTCCTCTGCCAGCTGGGCTGCTTCTTCTTCGCCCTTGCCCTGGGCTTTGAACTCTGCGATCTTGTCATCCATCATCTTCTGCTGCTGTTCCCGGGTGCGGTAGGAAGAAGTAATCAGAGGTTTCATCTTCGCTTTACGCATATCATCAAACATAGACTGAAGATCCGGATAGATCCTGGTATCCACCAGCTGATTATTTCTCAACTTCGTCGTCTCGATCGTGTAGTTCTCCGGTACAGGGTTCTCGCGATTTACAAGAATCAGCCGCCAGTCATTCGACTGTACAAACTCGACTCTTTCCACCTCCGTCTCCAATGCGGAAGCATCTTCTCCGGTCTCTTCTCCGGAGGCATCCATCATGGACTCCTCCGCCGGCGTCGTCTGAGCTTTTTTAGCCTTCCTTCCATTTCCCGAAAAGATGTGAACGGCCAGCGCGATCAGCAGTATCAATATTACAATTAATGCTGCCAGAATCCCTATGGATCGTATCATCCGGATTCTCCTTCTTCTGCCTTTTCGACTTGTATTAGCCATCTTTTCGCTCCTTTCCACGACGTCCCTCAGACCCTGAAAACGATATCTCCGGAAAGACGTCTTCCATCCCTTTATATAATATTACAAACATATCATCTAATTGTCAAATAAAAAACATCACCCGATGCTTACTCTAGTATAATTTAAATTCAACGGATTATCAAGTATGACTTCCATGAAACTTCTATGAACTGCTGTAAAATGACGCAATTTTATCTTGCAAATAGTCTCCATTCATGCTAACATTTTGTAATGTGATAAAACAGCTTGTGCTGTCATAGGTGATCCTCAGGCAGCAAGGCAGGAGGCCTTTATGAATTACGATGTGATTATTATCGGTGCCGGCCCCGGCGGTATTTTCTCCGCCTATGAGCTGGCCATGAAATCTGATCTTTCGGTCGGTGTATTTGAAGCCGGTCATCCTCTGGAAAAACGTCATTGCCCGATTGACGGAAAGAAAATAAAGAGCTGTATTAAATGTCCGACCTGCGCTATCATGAACGGTTTTGGCGGTGCCGGTGCTTTTTCCGACGGAAAATACAATATCACCAATGATTTCGGCGGTACATTGTATGAATATATCGGTAAGGAGAAGGCATTAGAACTGATGTATTATGTCGACGACATCAATGTATCCCATGGTGGCGGTCAGACACGGATGTTCTCCACCGCCGGCAGCGAATTTAAAAAGCTCTGCATGCAGAACAAACTCACCCTGCTGGATGCTTCCGTACGCCATCTGGGAACAGACATCAATTATATCGTGCTGCAGAATCTGTACAATGAGCTGAAAGACAAGGTGGATTTCCATTTCCACACTCCCATCGACTCCATCGAAGTCCTGGAGAACGGCAGATATCGTGTTCACTACGGCAGTGAATCTTCCGAATGTGATAAATGCATCGTATCCGTCGGACGCAGCGGCAGCAAATGGATGGAAAAAGTCTGCAGTGATCTGGGCATCGAAACCAGTTCCAACCGGGTGGATCTGGGCGTGCGGGTAGAACTGCCGGCCGTGATTTTCTCCCACCTGACCGATCAGCTCTATGAGAGCAAGATCGTATACCGGACACAGAAATTTGAAGATAATGTCCGCACATTCTGTATGAATCCCAACGGTATCGTGGTAAATGAGAACACCAATGGTATTGTCACCGTCAACGGCCACAGTTTTGAAGATCCGGCCCGCAAGACCGACAACACCAATTTCGCTCTCCTCGTTGCCAAGCATTTTTCCGAACCTTTTAAAGACAGCAACGGCTACGGTGAAAGCATTGCCCGCCTCTCCAACATGCTTGGCGGCGGCGTCATTGTACAGCGATTCGGCGATCTGGAGCGCGGACGCCGCAGCAACCAGAAGCGCATCGACGAGTGCCGCACCCGCCCCACCCTGGCCGCCACTCCCGGCGACCTGAGTCTGGTACTTCCCAAGCGGATCCTGGACGGCATCGTAGAGATGATCTATGCTCTGGATGCCATCGCCCCCGGCACCGCCAACGACGACACTCTCCTGTACGGCGTGGAAGTCAAGTTCTACAACATGGAAGTCAAACTCAACCAGCATCTGGAGACCTGCCGCCCCGGCCTCTACGTCATCGGCGACGGCAGCGGCGTCACCCATTCCCTGTCCCACGCCTCCGCCAGCGGAGTCTACGTGGCAGACACCATTCTGGGGTTATAATTTTCTGATAATACAAAACAGCAGATCATGGCACCCGTCCATGATCTGCTGTTTTGTATCTTGACCGTAGAAAACTCCCACCTCTACAGGCGGGAGCAAAAGAATTATTTCCTCCGGGATAAAGTATCTTTCCGGATATACCGGAGCAATCCCTCACATCCCTCCAGAACATCCCGCCAGGTGGCATCAAAATCTCCGGTATACCAGGGATCCGCCACCTCACCGGGGCGGTCCGTAAAATCCATCAACAGATGCAGTTTCTTCCTGGGATCTCCCCCATAGATACGCGTCATGTTACGGATATTGGCCCGGTCCATTCCCACGATATAATCAAAGGCATCATAATCCTCCCGCCGGGTCTGCCGCGCCGTCTTCCCCTCGCAGGAAATCCCATGCTCCGCCAGTTTTCGCCTGGCCGGCGGGTAGACCGGATTTCCCCGGCCGTTCCAGATTTCCTCCGTGCTGGTGGCCGCCGATTCCACATAGAACCACGAAGCATCTCCAGCCTCTTCCACAAGGTATTTCATAACAAATTCTGCCATTGGTGAACGGCATATATTGCCGTGGCAAATGAATAAAATTTTTATCATGCAATTTTTTGCCAGCTTA
>CAMOYN010000018.1 GCA_946630035.1 uncultured Lachnospiraceae bacterium | reverse complement strand
AAGGAGCCGCCGGCCAGGCCGTCCAGAACATGAACCTCATGTTCGGCCTGCCCGAGAACATGGGCCTCACCCAGGCCCCCATGTTCCCGTAAAAAAGAAAATATTTGGAGGAACATATATGAAGAAATTGGATGGGGGCGTGACGGCCCCGAAGGGATTTATGGCCGGAGGTGTCATGGCCGGCCTGAAAAAGGACCGGACCGACATGGCCATGATCCACAGCCGCATTCCCTGCGAGACAGCGGGTGTATTTACCACCAACCGGGTGAAAGCCGCCCCGGTGGTATGGGATAAACAGGTAGTAACCAGTGGCAAGAAGAGCCAGACCGTGGTGATTAACAGCGGCATCGCCAATGCCTGCACCGGCGCCCTAGGCATGCAGTATTGCCGGGAGACCGCAGCCGCCGCAGCCGGACTGCTGAAGGAAGATCCGGAATCCGTGCTGGTGTGCTCCACCGGTGTCATCGGGGCACAGCTTCCCATGGACAAGATCACCCGCGGAGCCGCTCTGCTGGCCGATGCCATCGCGGAAGGCCGGGACAAGGCAAATGAGGCCGCCCGGGCGATCATGACCACCGATACCCAGCCCAAGGAAGTAGCCGTGACCTTTACCGTCGGAGGAACCGAAGTGACCATGGGCGGCATGTGCAAGGGTTCCGGCATGATCCACCCCAATATGTGTACCATGCTCTGCTTCGTCACCACCGACTGCGCCATTTCCAAGGAACTGCTGCAGAAAGCCCTGAGCGACGATGTGGTGGACACCTTCAACATGGTCTCCGTGGACGGAGACACCTCCACCAATGACACCGTGCTGCTGCTGGCCAACGGAGCCGCCGGCAATCCGGCGATCGAGGCAGAAGGAGAAGATTACCAAACATTTTGTGAGGCCCTGCGGGAAGTGATGACCACCCTCTCGAAAAAAATCGCCGGAGACGGCGAAGGCGCCAGCGCCCTCTTCGAGGTAAAGGTCCTTCACGCCGCCACAAAAGAACAGGCCAGAACCCTGGCAAAATCCGTCGTCACCTCCAGCCTGACCAAGGCTGCCGTCTTCGGACACGACGCCAACTGGGGCCGGATCCTCTGCGCCATGGGCTACTCCGGCGCCGATTTCGATCCCGACCAGACCGACCTCTACTTCCAGAGCGCCGGCGGATGCCTCCAGATCGTGAAAAACGGCATGGCCACCGACTACAGCGAAGAGGAAGCCACCAAAATCCTCTCCCACCCGGAAGTCACCGCCATCGCCGACATCAAAGCCGGAAACGAAGAAGCCACCGCTTGGGGCTGCGACCTCACCTACGACTACGTAAAAATTAATGCAGATTATCGGAGCTGATATTATATAAAAGGGGTAAGAAATGACAGCAGACATAAATGAAAACATGCGGAAGGCGGCGGTTCTGATCGAAGCCCTCCCTTACATCCAGCAGTTTAACCGGAAAATCGTCGTGGTCAAATACGGCGGCAGTGCCATGTTGGACGAAGAACTGAAGGAAAATGTAATCAAAGACGTCGTTCTTCTGAAACTGACGGGTTTCAAACCCATCATCGTTCACGGCGGCGGCAAGGATATCAGTAAATGGGTGGAGAAGAGCGGTATGGAGCCCCATTTCGTGAAGGGTCTCCGGGTGACCGACGAAGCCACCATGGAAATCGCCGAGATGGTGCTGAACCGGGTGAATAAGAGCCTGGTGCAGCTGGTGGAATCCCTGGGCGTGCGGGCCATCGGCATCTCCGGCAAGGACGGCGGTCTTCTTCGCGTAAAGAAGAAACTGGCGGACGGCGAGGACATCGGATTTGTGGGCGAGATCGAAGAGGTAAATGCCAGCGTGATCCACGATCTCCTGGAAAAGGACTTCCTGCCCATTATCTGCCCCATCGGATATGACAGCTCCTTCAATACCTACAACATTAACGCAGATGACGCGGCCTGCGCCATCGCGGCAGCGGTCAAGGCCGAGAAGCTCACCTTCCTGACCGATACCGAGGGACTGTACCGGGATTTCTCGGATAAGAGCACCCTGATCCGCCGGATCTCCATTGCAGATGCCCAGAAGCTGATCGACAGCGGAGAACTGAGCGGTGGCATGCTCCCGAAACTGCAAAATTGCATCCACGCCCTCCAGAGCGGTGTAAACCGCGTCCACATCCTGGACGGCCGCGTCCTCCACAGCCTCCTCCTCGAGATCTTCACCAACGAAGGTATCGGGACCATGCTGATGGAGAGCTGAGACAAGGTTCATCTGTTCGAATTCAGGCATGAAAGCGGAAAATACTACCCGTTGATTTTTTACCAATAGCCTAATTATGACAGAACTTGGGTAAAATGTTCGCCTGTTAGAATAATTCAGAAAAATACTACCTGTTTTTTGCGTGAAACAGCCTTAAAAATGGATTTTTGGGTAGTATTTTTATGCAAATGTGCTGAAAACGAATAAAAAAGGAATTTTACTGTGAAATGCTCTTTGAATTTATTGCTTTGCAGGTAGTATTTTTGCTTTTAGACTTTGAAAATGAACAAATCGATAAATGTCGGGCCGTAGCAGATTAAAGCCTCCGGCGGATCGCAGCCGCGCAGTAAGGAAAGAAGAGGAAACATATATGACAACACAGGAAATTATGAATCAGGGGGAGGAGTATTTCCTCCACACCTATAACCGCTACCCGGTGGTCCTGGACCACGGCGACGGGGTATATCTGTACGATACGGAAGGGAAAAAATACCTGGATTTCTGTGCGGGGATCGCGGTATTTGCCCTGGGTTACAATCAGCCGGCTCTGAATGAGGCGGTGAAGAACCAGGTGGACAAGATCGTTCATACCTCCAACTATTTCTATAATGAACCGTCAGTGGAGGCGGCCAGAAAACTCTGCCAGGCCAGCGGTCTGGAGAAAGTATTTTTCTGCAACAGCGGTACCGAGGCCATCGAAGGTGCGATGAAGTCCGCCCTCCGCTACGCCTACAACCGGGACGGACAGCCGGGACATGAGATCATTGCCATGAAGCACAGCTTCCATGGCCGGAGCCTGGGAGCTCTGTCCCTGACGGGCAATGCCCATTATCAGGATCCCTTCAAGCCCCTGATCTCCGGGATTCATTTTGCAGAATACAACAATCTGGAGAGTGTGAAGGCGCTGATCAACGAGAAGACCTGCGCCATCGTGCTGGAGCCGGTGCAGGGCGAAGGCGGCATCTATCCCGCAACAGAGGAGTTCCTCAAAGGGATCCGCGCCCTGTGCGATGAGCATGACATCCTGATGATCGCCGATGAGATCCAGTGCGGCATGGGCCGGACCGGCGTGATGTTCGCCTGCCAGCGCTACGGCGTCAAGCCCGACATCATGACCGTGGCGAAAGCTCTGGGATGCGGCCTGCCGGTAGGCGCCTTTGTCACCAACGAGAAGGCAGCCGCTCTCGCCCCGGGAGATCACGGCTCAACCTATGGCGGCAATCCCCTGGTATGCGCCGCCGCCAGCAAGGTATTTGACCTCTACGAAGAATTGAACGTTCTCGAAAACGTAAAAACCGTGGGTGCCTACCTTTATGAAAAACTGGAAGCTCTGAAACAGGAATGCCCGCAGATCGTAGATCACCGCGGCATCGGCCTGATGCAGGGCCTGGAATTCTCCGTACCCGTAGGCGACATTATAAAGAAAGCCCAGGACGCCGGACTGATCCTGATCAACGCCGGCACCAACATCCTCCGCTTCGTCCCCCCGCTGGTCATCACAAAATCCGATGTAGACGCCATGATGGAGATCCTCAGCCCCATCATTCACGAACTGTAAAAGCAAGCCGCCACCGGGGACCTGTCCCCGGTGGCGGCTTAAAAAAGATGTAAGAAAATATTCATCAGGATTCCCTTGACATAAGAGGAAATAAAAGCGTATGATAAGATAGATTGTCGAAAACCAAAGAGCCCGGAACGGATCGTTGCTGTGACGGGTTTTAACATAGAAAGACTATTTTATGGATAGAAAATCATCTGCATCAGAAAATCAGGAATCCTCTGTGGGGAAGGCTTTTTCTGCGGTGGGAGATGTGGCTTCCGGTCTGATTTCTACGGTGAGGGATCACCGGGAGAACTCCTATGAGGATAAGCGGCGGAGGAGCCGTGAGTCGCTGAGAAAAGAGCTGGGGCGTCCCCCCAGACGAAGAAAGAAAAAGAAGAATCCCTTTCATCTGCTGCTGTTTCCGGTGATCTGCGTGTACTACGAAGTGCTGCTGCGGATCTTTGGGGGAACAGGCTTTTTTCATGCGCTGGGATATCCGGTCTGGTTTGCGTTGGGCTTCGGTCTGCTTCTGGCGGGGCTGACGTCCTTGCTGCGGCGGAAGACAAACCGGCGCGCAACCATCGTGATTCTGTTCCTGCTGGCGCTCTTTTATACCGTGGAGTGTATGATTCATGAATCCTTCCAGATGTACATGACCTGGAAGCAGATCTTTACCGGTACGAAGGATGTCATGACCGGATACAGTTCGGATCTGATCAAGGCGATCCTGGGCGGTATCCCCAAGATTATCCTGTTCTTCTGGCCCTGGGTTCTGTATGTGGCCAAGGGGAAACGGAAGCTCCCGGCCCGCCGGATGCACCCCACCTTTGTCGGTCTGCTGGCGGTGGTCTCCATCGTGATGGGCTTTGCCGGCAATCTGGTGGCCGCGCATGCAGGCAACCGGGATACCTATGGTTCTGCCTATGAATTTGACACGGCCACCTCGGTGTTTGGTCTGCTGACCAGTACGAAGCTGGATATGAAATATGCTCTCTTTGGCAACCGTGCCGCCTCCACCTTTACCACGGCTAACGTGGAACCGGAGACGGAAGTGGCTGCGGAAACCGGGGAAGCGGTGGAGGGACAGCCCGCTGCCGTGGCGCAGATGGAGTATGGCGACAATGCCATGGATCTGAATTTTATTGCTCTGGCGGGATCCGAGTCCAATGACAAGGTGAAGGATCTGGATACCTATGCTTCCACCCTGACTCCCTCTAAGAAGAATGCCTACACTGGTCTGTTCAAAGGGAAGAACCTGATCCTGATCTGTGCGGAGGCCTACTCGGATGCCTTTATTGATCCGACGCTGACTCCCACCCTCTACCGGCTCACCCACAACGGATTCTATTTCTCCGATTATTATCAGCCGACCTGGGGTGGCAGCACTTCCACCGGTGAATTCTCCTTTGTGTTCGGACTGGCCCCTCAGGACGGCATTGAATCCATCCTGGAGACCAAGTCGAACAACAACTATTTCACCATGGGCAATCAGCTGCAGCGCCTGAATTACTGGAGCTGCGCTTACCACAACGGTACGTACAATTACTATGACCGGAATCTGACCCACACCAATCTGGGATATGACAATTTCCTGGCTCAGGGCAACGGCCTGGAGGACATCTGCGGCCGGTATCCGACCGATACCATCATGTTTGACAAGACCATGGATGTGTATATGGATCAGCAGCCCTTCAGCATTTATTACATGACGGTCAGCGGCCATGCGCCTTACAATGATGAGAACAGTCCTTATATCAAGAAATATATGGACCAGGTCAAGAGTTTCTTCGGCGATAAATACAAGAAGACTACTCTGAATTACATCTGCTATCAGATGGAGCTGGAGTCTGCCCTGACCCGGATGGTGGAGAAGCTGGAAGAGAAGGGCATTGCCAATGACACGGTTATCGCTCTGACAGCGGACCATTATCCCTACGGTCTCCGTAAATCCCACAGCTGGGGGAATGCGGAGAACTATGTGGAAGACCTGTACGGTCATCCCGACGCTCTGGACTGGGACCGTGACGAAAACGGTCTGATCATCTGGAGCGGCTGTCTGGAAAATGAATACAAAAATATGGCCGTCGAGGTATCTACGCCGGTCTACAGCCTGGATATTCTTCCCACCCTGTCCAACCTTTTCGGTCTGGAATACGACTCTCGCCTCCTGGTGGGCCGGGATGTATTCTCCGATCAGGATCCGCTGGTGTTCTGGAATAACTACAGCTGGGTGACAGAGCGCGGAAAATATAACGCCAAGGAGAAGGTTTACACACCGAACGGCGGATATACCGAGGATGAGGCCTACGTGGAGCAGATCAATGCCATTGTGAAGAATAAGATCCTGTTCTCCGATGAAGTGATCAATACCGACTATTACGCGAAGCTGTTCGGCGCCGACGACACCGGCAACTAAGCGCCGCTGAAGGCTCGCAAGCGAGTCTTGGATGAGGGAAATACTATGAAAATCATAAAGGAATCAAAAAAACGTACTTCGGAGGATACCCGCGCACTGCAGGATACCGTCCGGGGGATCATCGATAAGGTGTGCGCCGGGGGGGACGCTGCCTTGCGGGAATATAATCAGAAATTTGACGGCTGTGACCGGTCTCACCTTCGTGTCTCGCGGGAAGAGATCGAGGCCGCCTATGCCCGGATGACGGAGCAGGAGATCGCGGATCTGAAGGAGGCCCTGGGAAATATCGAAGCCTTTGCCAGAGCCCAGCGGGCGACCGTCTCCGAGCTTACAGACTTCTCACCGAAGCCGGGGATTTTCCTTGGACACCGGATTCTGCCGGTGACCTCCTGTTGCTGCTATGTGCCGGGGGGCGGATATCCTCTGTATTCCACGGCGCTGATGCTGATCACGCCGGCCCGGGTGGCCGGAGTCAAACGGGTGGCAGCCTGTGCCCCGGCGGTAAAGGGAACGACACAGATTCATTATAAGACGCTGGTGGCCATGGATATGGCAGGTGCCGATGAGATCTACGTGGTGGGCGGTGCCCAGGCCATCGCGGCCTTTGCCTATGGAACCGAGGAGATCGCGCCGGTGGATGTGATCGTCGGCCCCGGAAATGCCTTCGTGGCTGAGGCCAAGCGTCAGTGTTACGGGCAGGTGGGCATCGATTTTGTGGCCGGCCCCAGCGAAGTGCTGGTACTGGCAGACGGCTCCGGCGACAGCCGCACCGTGGCGGCGGATCTGCTGGCCCAGTCCGAACACGCACCGAATGCCAAGGGGATCCTGGTATCCACCGATGAGAAATTTGCCCGGGATGTGATCCGAGCGGTGGAAGAGGAACTGAAGGTCCTGTCAACGGCGGAGATTGCCCGCCAGTCCTGGGAAACCTACGGCGAAGTGGCCGTGGCGGAGGATCTTGACGAGGCCATCGCCCTGGCCAATGAATACGCCCCTGAACATCTGGAACTGAACCTGGCGAATGCGAAAGAAGCCGCAGAGAAACTGTTCAATTACGGCTCTCTGTTCCTGGGAGAAAATACAGCGGAAGTCTTCGGAGACTACGCCTCCGGAACCAACCACACCCTGCCTACCATTCGGGCCGCCCGCTATACCGGCGGCGTGTGGGTGGGCACCTTCCTGAAAACCTGCACCTATCAGTGGATGACACCCGAAGCGGCGAAAACCATCGCTCCCCTGGTGGCCCGGATGGCCCGGGGCGAAGGCCTGGAAGGCCACGCAAGAGCGGCGGAAGAGAGACAATGAGTATAATTCCCCCCGAAGAGAAGGGCTTTTATACCTACATCCTCCGCTGCGCAGACGGCACCTACTATACTGGGTGGACCAACGATCTGCCAAAGCGCCTGGAGGTCCACAATCAGGGGACCGGGAGCAAATATACCCGTGTCCGCCGGCCGGTGGAGCTGGTATATTTTGAGACATTTTCCACAAAAGAAGAAGCCATGAGCCGCGAGTGGCACATCAAACAGCTGCCTCGGGCCCAGAAGAAAAAACTGATGGAGACTTTTTAGTACCTTAGGGTATTAAGAAGTCTCCATCTGTTTTGCTTTTACCACTACGCCTATAGTTTTGCCAAATATTTTGACTGTTCCGCCAAAGGAATCAACAGAGCATCCATGGCTTGCTGCTTGGTTAATTTTAAGGTGGTCATCCATCACAAAATCTGACACCTTTTCGAAAATGATTCCACTGTAGAATGAAGAAGGTTGTGTTATTCTTTTCTTGTAAATATAACAGCCCTATCCCAAAGAACAGGAGGAAACAGGTATGAAGATGAAAAAGGTTCTGGCAGGCTTAATGGCAGCTGCGATGACTGCGACACTGGCGATGGCACCGGCTACGGTTTCCGCAAGTGACTATCCCACCGACAATGTGAACGGTATCGTTCAGTGGGGTGAAGGCGGCGGCACCGATTCCCTGATGCGCCCTCTGTCTACACTGGCACAGGAAAAACTGGGCAAGAGCATCATTATCCAGAATAAAACCGGCGGCACCGGCTCCATTGCCACCCAGTATGTATATGATCAGGAAGCCGATGGCTACAACCTGCTGATGGGTGCAGAGAACCCGGAACTGTACAAGGTACTGGGAATCTCCGAACTGACCTATGACAACTTTGACTGTGTATTCCTGATCGGTGATGAGACCACCGGCGTGGTTGTCGGCAAGGATTCCAAATACACTTCTCTGACCGAGATCGTCGAGGCAGCAAAGGCCGGCGAAAAGGTGACTCTGGCCACCACCGGTACCGGCGGACTTCCCTGGGAAGTAGCTGCTCTGCTGACTTCCATCACTGGCGCTGAGTTCAAACAGGTTCAGTACGATTCCGACGCTTCCGCAAAGACCGCCGTTCTGGGCGGTGAGTGCGACTTTACCATCTGCAAGATCCAGTCCGGTATCGAAGAGTACAAGTCCGGCGATCTGAAATGGCTCTGCCTGCTGGCTCTGGAATCGGTAGAAGAGATGGCGGACGTTCCGCTGATCACTGCAGAATATCCGGATTTCGAACAGTATCTGCCCTGGGGACCTTTCTACGGCGTATTTGTAAAGGAAGGAACCGATCCGGCGGTGGAAGAAGTTCTCTCTGCTGCATTTACCGAGGCTTTCCAGGATCCGAGCTACCAGGAAGTTCTGACCAACTTCCACATCAACCCCATGGGTGTTTCCGGAGAAGAAGCTAAGACCTATCTGACCGACTGGCAGACCAACATGGTAGACGCTCTGACCAATGCCGGCGCTATTCAGTAAGAACCGCTTCGAAGAGATAATCCTTTCGGAATAATAATCATTTCGCGGGAAGGAAAACCTGTGCGAGAATGCTGAGTGATACTGCCGCCCGGAATCCCGGGCGGCAGTAAATCTCTGACGCAGGATAAAAAAGAAAGACAAGGAGAAAAGAATGGAAGAGAAAAAACAAAAACCATTTGCTCCGGGTGAAAAGGGCTTTGCCGTATTTCTGCTGCTGTTCGGCAGCTTTTTCCTCTGGCAGTCCTGGACACTGTACCAGGAACATCCCGGTGCCGATTCGGCCGGCGCCGTGCCGCTGTTTGTCAGTGCACTGGTCGTTATATTTGCCATCTGCATCATTGTCAGTGACCTGAAGGCCCCCTCCGTGAATCAGGGACTTGGCATCGGCGAACAGGTGAAAAAGACCCTGGGCTTTATTTTCCAGAGCGATGTGCTGGTGGAACTGCTGCTGATCCTGGCTTACTGTGTGGCACTGAATTTCGGCCTGGGATTTTATATCGCTACGCCCCTGTTCCTGTGGATCAGTATGTGTTACCTGATGAGAAAAGATTACGCGAAAAATCTGCTGTGGACGGCTCTTTGCATGGCTTTCATCGTGGTGGTCTTCCGCTTTATCTTCAGCGTAGTGCTGCCGTAAAAGGAGGGGAAATATGAGCGCATTAAGTTATCTTCTGGTTCCGTTTACCCACCCTATGCTGATTGTCTTTGTGGCCATCGGATGCTTCGCCGGTATCTACATCGGAGCGATCCCCGGCCTGTCCGCCACCATGGCCGTTTCCCTGCTGGTATCCTTTACCTATGGATGGGAAACCAATTCCGCCATCGCGCTGATGATCGGTATCTTCATCGGAGCCGTATACGGTGGTTCCCGTTCCGCGATCCTGCTGAATATCCCCGGAGCACCGGCGGCGGTGGCCACGGCGCTGGACGGATATCCCCTGGCACAGAAAGGGGAAGCAGGAAGAGCCATGGGTGTTGCCACGACTCAGTCGGTGGTAGGTACACTGCTGGGGGTTGTGGTCCTCGCTGTCGGCGCCCCTGCGGTTTCCCAGCTGGCATTGAAATTTGCCTCCGTGGACTATCTGCTGCTGGGCCTGATGGGCATGATGATGGTGGGATCCCTGAACTGCAAATCCATCTTCCGCGGCCTGATGGCAGCCGCCATCGGTGTGCTGCTGGGAACGGTGGGAATGGATTCCATGACGGCGATTCCCCGTTTTACCTTTGGAAACACCTACCTGAACGCAGGTATTGACTATGTAGTTGCCATGATTGGTCTCTTCGGTGTGTCCGAAGCTCTGATTCAGATCACGGAAAAAGATGTCATGGCCGTAAAACAGAAGGTGGATAAGATCATTCCTTCCTTCGACACGATTATCAAATACCTTCCTCTGACCATCCGTTCCTCCATCGTAGGTGTGATTGTCGGAGCTCTGCCGGGAGCCGGCGGCGATATCGCAGCCCTGCTCTGCTATGATCAGGCAAAGCGTACCGTGAAAAATCCGGAAGTTCCCTTCGGACAGGGAGCGGTGGAAGGTATCGTGGCTCCGGAATCCGCGAATAACGCAGCCATCGGCGGTGCCTTTATCCCCATGCTGACCCTGGGTATCCCCGGAGACGCCGTAACCGCCGTTATGCTGGGTGCTCTCACCATTCATGGACTGCAGCCCGGCCCGAACCTGATGAAAACCAGCCCGGATCTGTTCTACCTGATCGTATCCTGCCTGTTCATCGGCTCCATCTGCCTGGTTATCTTCGGTCTGACCGGCGTGAAGATCTTCGCCAAGATCGTGGAGATCCCGAGAGGCATCCTGCTGCCCCTGATCATCATCCTCTCCGTGGTTGGCTCCTATGCCATCAACAAGAACCTGTACGACATCTTCTGGATGATGGCCTTCGGTGTCCTGGGATATTTCCTGAAGAGATATGAGTACCCCGTGGCCCCCTGCGTGTTGGGCATCATCCTGACCAACCTGCTGGAGAATAACTACCGCAGAGGCATTTCCCTGAATGATACGGTTCCCGGCCTGGTGGCATCGATCTTTACCAGCCCGATCTCCATCATTCTCTTCGTGGCCATCGTGGTGATGTTTGTCACCCAGACCCAGGCCTACAAGAACTGGTCCGCGAAGCGGGAAGCGGCCCGGAGCGCAAAGTAATACAATTAAATTGTTTTGGAAACGATCGGTAGGGTGACCTGCCGCGGGAAATAGTGTACAATGAGACTGCTGCATTATGGCAACAGTCTCTTTGGGCGTTTTACCTTTGCAGCAGAAAAAAGCATGGCGGGGAGGGAAAGGATGAAACGCATTTTTGGACAAACACTTCAAAAACTGAAAATCCGGAGCGGGGGATTGTCCCGAAGTGTTCTCCAGTTACTCCTTCTCTGCCTGCCGGTGCTGATGCTCTGCCTGGCCGGATGCCGTGGGGGAATCGTTACAGAAAACACCACAGGAGAGAGCACCCGGCAGAATCTTCCGGAGGAGGAGAGGTCCTTTACCATCGGTGTTTCCATCAACAGCCTTCGCTCTCCCTTCATGATCGCCCTGAAACAGGGAATTGAGAAAGCGGCGGAGGAAGAGGGGATCCACCTGATCCTGTCCGACTGCAACGGGGATCTCTACACCCAGTCCTCCCAGATCCAGGATTTTGTCACCCAGAAGGTGGACGGAATTCTGATGGAACCGCTGGATGAAGATGCCCTCTCGATGGCAGTGAAGGAGGCCACCGAGGCCGGCATTCCGGTATATTGCGTCGACACCACCGTGCAGTCGGGGGAGGTTCGCTGTACCATCGGCTCCGACAGTTCTCTCATGGGAGAGATGGCCGCGGAGTATATCGTGGAGCGTTTAAAAGAAAAATATGGTGCCTGCCGGGGCCGGGTGGTCAATCTCCTGGCCAGTGTAAATACCACTTCGGGCCGGAACCGTTCCCGGGGATTTCACAAGGTCATGGATCAATATCCGGACATTGAGATTGTTGCGGAGCAGAACGGAGCGCTGCAGCTGGACACCGCCATGTACGCGGTGACCAATATACTGCAGGCCAATCCCCAGGTGGACGCCATCTGGTGCTCCGGCGACACCAATGCCCAGGGCGCCCTGCGGGCCATGCGGTGGCTGGGATGTCTGACTCCGGCGGACCAGGAAGATCATATCATTCTGGTGTCGGCCGACGGAGCGGCGGAAACACTGCAGGCCATCCGCGATGGATATATCGATGCCTGCATCTCCCAGAACCCTCTGGAGATGGGGGCTCTGGCGGTGAAGACGCTGAAGCGGCAGCTTACCGAAGCTGCGTTGCCGGATCAGTCCTTTCTGGCCTACCCGTTGTTTGTAATCACAGCGGACAATATGGAAAGTGAGGAACTGAAGGAATACGGTATCTGGTCGGAGGAAATCGAGCCATGAAAGAAACATTGCGCAGGGAGCTTCGATCCCATGCTCCGGCAGGTATCATGCTGGCAGCGTTGATTTTTGTCTTCGCGGCGAATGCCGAGCTGTTCTTGTCGCCGCGGAATTTTATCAATATCCTGATGCAGACAGCGCCGATGTGCCTGCTGGCGATCGGACTGACCTTTGTGGTCATGGGAGGCAACCTGGACCTCTCCGGCGGCGCCGTGATTGCTCTGGTCAGCGTGGTCTGCGGGAAAATGCTTTCCGGCGGCGCAGGAAGTATTCTGACCTTTCTGACTGCCCTGCTTCTGGGGGCGCTGCTGGGGTTATTCAATGGCATCTGTGTTGCGAAGCTGAAGATGCCCGCCTTCATCCTGACGATGGCGACGCAGATCATGATCCGCGGCATGGCCCTGGCCGTATCCGGAGGCAAAACCATTTACGGGCTGCCGGAATCCTTCCTCTTTGCCGGTTCCGGTTACCTGCTGGGACTGCCGGTGCCGGTGTGGCTGCTGATTCTGCTCTTCGCCGGTTCCTATATTATTTTACAGCAAACCGTTTTCGGATATCACATACATGCCGTGGGGGACAATGCCAAAGGAGCCCGCATGGCAGGCATCTCGGACACCCGGGTTCAGATTGAAGTTTTCACTCTGGCAGGACTGCTGTATGCGCTGGCTGCGGTGGTGCTGACCGGTCAGCTGGGCGCTGCCGTGTCCACCAGCGGGGACGGAATGGAAATGACCGCCCTTGCCTGCCTGGCCATCGGAGGGATTTCCTTGTCCGGAGGCCGGGGGGATCCCCTGGGAACTCTGCTGGGATGTCTGATCATAGGGGTCCTGACCAACGGCGTGAATATGCTGAACCTGTCTCCGTACTATACCACCTTTATCCGGGGCATGGTGATCTTCGGAGCTCTCGTGATCGAGTGCGTGAGACTGTTCAGAAACAGAAAGGGAGAAGATGAGTTATAGAGCAATCCTCGTAGATGACGAGCGGAAAATCTGCCAGCTGATACTGGAGCTTGGGGATTGGAAAAAATATGACATCGATGTGGAAGCGGTATGTACCGATGGGGAAGAAGCCCTGGAGGCCATATGCCGCCTGAAGCCGGATATGGTGTTGACAGATGTGAGGATGCCGGTTTACGATGGACTGGAACTGATCAAAAGGACATCGGAGAAGGGACTGCATCCCGCCTTTATCATCATCAGCGGCTATAAATATTTTGAATACGCCTACCATGCGTTTAAATACGGGGTAATTGATTATCTGCTGAAACCGATCGATCAGGACCAGCTGAATGAAGTGCTGGAGAAGACCTGTCAGGTGCTGAAGCGGCAGAAAGAATATGCCAGCGCGGAGGATGAGATCCGCCGTCTCAGTGAGCACATAGAGCTCAGCAACCGGAGGAATCTGTTCTGCAACCTGCTGGAAGACGGTGCCAGTTTCCCGAAAAACGCGGAGGAACTGCAACTGAAATATCAGAAGAAATTCCCCTTCCCCTGTCTGCAGGTCTTCATGCTGAAAACGGACCGGAACCTGGAGGACAACAACAGCCTGCTGCTGGCCCAGAAAGTAAAGGAAGCAGCGGCCCGGGTATTCCCCGGCGAGAAGGCCCAGGAAGGGGAGGCGGCTCTCTATAAAACCTGTATGGAAACCGTTCATACGGGATTTGCGGCGATTCTGAATTTCAGGGAAGAGGAGACCGAGCGGGTCCGGAGCCGTCTGCAGACCCTGGCCTTTGACGTGAGGGAACTCGCCGGCATGTTCGGCATCCGGGATGTCACGATCGGGGTGGGGCCCGTGGTCCGGAGTCTGGCGGACCTCCCTGCGGCCGCAGTGCAGGCGGAGGAAGCGGAGGCAGCCAAGGTGGTACTGGGAGGAAACCGGATTCTGGATTTATCGGAATATCATTTCTCCCGCGTCTCTCTGGAGCAGATTTTCGGCGACCGGGAACATCGCTCCCTGAAAAATGCGCTGGAAACCCTGAATCCGGATCTGTACTCCGATCTCCTGGACGGATTATATGAGAGAATGGACACCCAGCCGCCCATCGCTCCCGGCGTGGTATGGAATCTTCGTCAGGCGATCTTTGAGATCTTTGCTCAGTGCGCCGAAGCCCTGGGAAATAAAGACGGGTGGGAAGAAAACCGCTCCCTGTGGATGCGGGAGAGCAGCCAGGCCTCCGGTCTGACGATGTTTTTCCGCACCATGGATCAGTACGGCAAAGAGTGCATATCGGAATGGAAGAAACAGAAGCAGAACGAGGAAAAACTGCCGATCCGTCTGGCAAAAGCCTGGATCGCAGAGCACTATGGGGATGCCGTGACACTGGAAATGGTGGCGGACCAGGTGGGACTCAGTCCCACGTATTTCAGCACCCAGTTCCGCCAGATGGAGGGGCGTACCTTCTCCGATTATCTGACCACGGTGAGGATGGAAGCCGCCAGAGAACTGCTGAGTACTACTTCCATGACGAATTATGAGATTGCAGACCGCATCGGCTATTCCGATGAGAAATATTTCGGCAAGGTCTTCAAAAAAGAAGTGGGGATCCGCCCCGGAGAATATCGTAAATTGTATTATCGTGGGTAACGGCGGCCGGAGAATAATCCGTAAAATATGCGATCGGGGCAACGGCAGCCCGGAGAGAGGATATGAAAAAATCGGGAAAAACCTACTGGCTGGATACGGTTTCGTATCTGCTGATGACTGTCTTTATTGTGCTGTTTATACTGGTGTTTATCCGTGACAAAGCCGATCTGATGGCGGTTCTTATGCTTCTGCTGCTGAGCATCTGTGCGGTGCTTCTGACCTTTGGGCTGCGCCAGAAAAAAGTGGCGGACCGTTACCGCGAACTGCTCCGGTGGGGCAAGGCGGGGGACTTGGACGATAAGGAGATACTGTCTCCGGAGCTGATGCGGGAGATGGAACCCTTCTTTTCGGCCCTGGACCGGAAATATTCCTACCAGAATCTGAAGACCGATATGGAGTATACGGCCCTCCAGAACCAGATCAATCCTCATTTCCTCTATAATACATTGGACGCGATCCGGAGCCAGGCCATTGCCATGGGAGCGGAGGATATTGCGGACATGACCGGGAAACTTTCGCGGTTTTTCCGTTACAGCATCAAGAACCGGGGGGATCTGGTCACGCTGGAAGAGGAACTGCACAACGTGCAGGATTATTTTTCCATTCAGAAATATCGCTTTGAAGACCGGTTTACCCTGGAGATCCAGGTGGAAGATCCGAGGGCATATCATTATTACCTGCCCAAAATGACCTTCCAGCCCATCGTGGAAAATGCCCTTTACCATGGTCTGGAACCTCAGAAGGGGAAAGGAGAGCTGATCATTTCGGTAGAGATGCTGGAGAAGAGCCTGCGGATCCGGATCAGCGACAATGGCCAGGGCATGGACGAGGCGGCGCTGGAAAAAATACAGCGGAGACTGGCAGGGAAATTCCCGGAAAAAAATGCCGTCGGCAAGCGGACGGGAGTGGCATTATATAATGTAAACAAACGTCTGCAGATCCTGTTTGGAGAGAGTTACGGTCTGGAGTTTTCCAGCGTCCCCGGGATGGGTACCGATGTTGAGATCCGGGTGCCCCTGGTGGACGAGGAAAACCGCAGCCGTTTCCTGGTGCCGGAACAGTAATGACAATGAACAAAAGAAAGGGAGCGTATGGGAGAATTACTTCGTTTGCATCAGGTGGATGCACAGAGGGAAGGGGAAGCTCCGTTAGTAAACTGCAGTCTGGATCTCGCCGATGGTGAGATCCTTTTTGTCATGGGGGACCGACGCTCGGGAATTCATTTATTATTCTCGATGCTGGCAGGCAACGGGAAAAGTAGCAATGGGCGGCTGTATTTTCACGAAGAAAGACTTCGCGACGGAAGCTTCGCGGGCTGCCCTTTCCTTGCAGTGGATAACTACTCGAAGATGACCGGCTCGCTGACCATCCATTCCAATCTTCGAAGCCTGGGAGGAAAGAAGGAGGAGATCGGCTCCGCGCAGCAGCTCAGGATTCTTTTGCTGACGCTGGGCATCGAGAGCAGTCCATGGCGTCTGACCAGTGAATGCCCGGCCAGAGAGCAGATCCTTCTCTGGTTTGCCCTGGCCATACTGAGAAAAGATTCTATGATCTGTCTGGATCTGTCCGAAATCTCCTTCAGTGAAGAGGATTTTCGTATCCTGCGGCAGGCCGTGAACGTCTGTCAGCTTCGGGGGATTGCGGTCGTATTGATGGACAGCAGCTATAATCCCCTGACGGAAATCGCCGGGCGGATCGCCTGGATGCGCAGCGGACGGGTGATCAAGACATTTTTCCGGAAAGAGGATTTTCCCGCCGTTGCCGGCATACCCTCGGTACACTTCCGGCAAAGGGTGGTTCACACCCGGGAAGGAAGCGGGCGAGAAGTACTGCATCTGTCCCTGGGAGAAACAGGCCGGAGAAGTTTTCGTGAGGAGAAGGAAATCGTGCTGGGGGAGGGAGATATCTGGATCCTGTTTGACAGCAACTGGCCCCTCCATCAGTCCCTGCCGGACTATCTCCGGATCCGCTTTGGGAAAAAACTGCTTCCCGCCGGGGAATATCAGGATCACGGAGTGATATACATTCCGGAAGACAGCCATCAGTATCTGATGGAAGAGGCAGGCATCGGAAAAAACATTATGATGACGGTGTCACAGACAGCCGGCGTCCGGTTGGGTTTTATTCAGAAAAATATGGAGACCTTTCTCGAAACGGAGTTCCGGCACCGGTTTGACATCCCGGAGGAGACAGAACAGGCAGGAGAACTGACACCTTCACAGAAAAAATACCTGACCATCTACCGCGCCGCCCTGCTGCGCCCGCAGATCCTTCTCCTGGAAAATCCTCTCTTTGTTTTTGATGAGAGCCAGAGAGAAGAGGCCGCGGCTTATCTGAAAGAGATCGCCGCAGCCGGGCGGACTGTGATCGTATCTCTGAAAACACCCGAAGAAATGGACATGTTTTAGGACAAATAAGCGTGACAGATAATGTCTATCTGTGATATAATAGTCCGAAACTCTGCTTATCGCGGATGAGATGAGCAGGGAAAAACCATGCTGAAAATACATGTTACGAAAAGAAATATAGTCAAAAAATAATTATTAAGCGCGCAATATATCCGCATATTTTGACGTTTTCTTTGTCGCATGTTATAGTACAGTAAAAACGGAATACCAGACTCATTTTTTCAGCATAGAAAGCGAGGGATGAATATGCAGAGCAACAAGAATAAAAAATATCATTCCTTCAAAGATAATACTCTTCGGAGAAAGATACACAACCACAGCCGAAGCCGTCTGTTAAAACAGGCGCTGTTTTCCATGGCAGCCATCATTGTTTTCATAACGACTTATTCGCTGATTTTGCCGGCTATTGCCATAGAAAAAGAACAGATGCAGCAAAAACCGGGCGTGGAACTGGGACGGCGGACCGAATGGAAACTGGACTGCCAGGCCACACCTCATAAGCATACAAAGGCATGTTATCGAAACATTGACCGGACCGAAACACGGGTCTGCGGACAGGCGGACTGGTTCGTACACGTCCATGACGACACCTGCTACGAGGAACAGGACGGGAAGAAGATCCTGGTATGCCCTCTTCCCGAAATCCCCGCCCATGTCCACGATGACAGCTGCTACACAGAAGAAGAAAGACAGATCTGCGGCAAAGTGGAAAAAGAAGGCCACCAGCACAGCGATGCGTGCTATGAGGAAAAAAGAGAACTCATCTGCACCATCGAAGACGAAGACCATGAGCACGACGAAAGCTGTTACGAGATCACGAAAACCCTGATCTGCGGACAGGAAGAATCCGAAGGTCATCACCACACCGCCGACTGCTATACAAAAGAGAAAATATTAACCTGCACCCAGCCAGAGCTTCACACCCACACCAGGGACTGCTACGATGAAGCCTCCGGTCAGTTAGCGTGCGGAAAAATCGAACTTCTGGAACATAGACATACCAGAGAATGCTTCCGCGAAGTGGAGGTTGAGGTGGAAACCGAGGCAGAAACCGAGACTGAGATAGCGGATGAAACCGAAAACACGGCTGAAACCGAAAATGCAGCGGAAACCGAAAATGCAGCGGAAACTGAAACCGGCGAAGAGACGAAAAACGTGGACGAGACCGCAGGCGCCGGTGAGACTGCGAATGTCGATGAGACTGTGAATGTCGATGAAACTGGGAACGCCGGCGAGACTGCGAACATCGACGAGACCGCGAATGCCGAAAACAACGAAAACGTAGATAACAACGAAAACGTAGAAAATACTGAAATCACAGAGGAAACATACGCGGCAGAGACTTCCTCCGAGAAAACCGCAGAGGAAGAGGAAGGAGAAAAATCCGGAGAAGCCGTGACAGAAGAAACCAATACCGCCGAATCCTCCGAAGAACAGAATGTATTTTTCCTGATCGAACCGGAAGAAGAGACCTCGGAAGAATCCAATGAAACCACGACTGTGGAAGAGAGCACAGAAGAGCTCCTGGAAGAATCCGCAGAAGAGACTGGGGCGGAAGAGACCTCTCAGGAAGAAACCGCGGAAGAAGAAACCACTGAGGTCGTATCGGAGGAGACCGAGACGGAAGAAACTGTAACAGAGGAGTCCGTAACGGAAGAGTCTGCAATGGAGGAGTCCGTAACGGAGTCTGCCGCAGAGGAAACTGAGACAGAGGAGACGGAGACAGAGGAGACGGAAGAATCCGAAATGGAGGAATCCTCAACGGAAGAATCCGAGGTGGAGGAATCCACGACAGAGGAATCCGAAATCGAGGAATCCTATCCGGCCAGGACATTTGTATTCTACACTCCTCATGTCACCATCAATGTGACGGCCGATGAAGGCGCCTTCCCCGCCGGTACCAGACTGCGTGTTCGTGATATCAATGACGAAGAGACCATCACCACTATCGTTGACGCCGTAGATGGACAGGTACAGGCTTACCACGCCGTAGACATCACTTTCCTGGATGAGGAAGACAATGAGATCGAGCCTCTGCGTCCGATCCGTGTCAGCATGGCTCCCCGCCGCCCGGAAGAGACCGTCGAGGAAAATACCCCGGTCGTTGTACACGTAGACAATGATGGAAATGCAGATATCGTAGAACAGGTAGCGGAAGAAGACCTGGAAGAAACCCCGGCAGCGGACGAGGTTATTTTCGATGCAGATAGCTTCTCCGTGTATGCCATTGTATATACAGTGGACTTCGAGTACTCCGTGAACGGCAAAATGTACCAGTTCAGCCTTCCAGGAGGCGGATTTGTGTCATTTACAGACCTCGTAGAAGTGCTGGGTATAATTGGCGATACGAACTCTGAGGAAAATGAAGCGGAAATAAATGCCGATGAGGCACAGGATGCTAATGGCCTGCTTGATGTTGAGGTGAGCGATGCGGCGAAGAAGTTCGTGGCAGATGTTGCTTCTGTGGAATTCAGCAGCCTTGAGCTGGTTGATGTCAGCAAGGTTGAGACCGAGACCACAGTTGGGCAAATCAAGGAAGTTCGTGGGCTTGAGTGTGAATACAGC